>JABRVX010000030.1 GCA_039961735.1 Fimbriimonadia bacterium | reverse complement strand
GGGACCTGTTCTTGCTGGTTTTTCCTGTGACATTTACGCTCAAGCCGTTCCTCGCGAAGAAAGGACACTCGGCCGCGGATGTCGAGAAGATGTACACTGCGTGGCTCAAGTCGTGCCTCCTGCAGGTGACATTGTGGAGCTATCCGTATGTGAAGGATGGGGATTTCTGATGGAACTTCTGACCTGAGCATCGCTTTCATTCGCAATGTCTCTTATGGTCGGGGCGACTGGACTCGAACCAGCGACCTCTTGCACCCCATGCAAGCGCGCTAGCCAAACTGCGCCACGCCCCGACCTCGATTGTGCGGCTGAGCCGCAGACACGATAAGGATGGCACATTTGGGCGCCGATGTCTACACCCTGCCGTCTTCTCCGAGGCCGCCTGCACCGGCGGAAGGCCCGCCGACTCAACCTGATGGACGCACCATCCGTATATTCCGTTGGTGCGCGAACGCGCACGGAGGGCAATCATGGCGGACGTTCTTGTCGTTGTTGCAGCAGCCGCGGCGGTGCTTTGGATCCTCAGTCGCGTGGGTACGGGCTTCTCTTGAGGACTCGGCTCATGCGGGGGGTCGCCCCGCGACTCAGAGACCGACGAGGCAAGCGATGCGGATCGTCGAGCATCTTAGCGCGAGAAGGTAACCGCACGAGAGCGGCCAGAGAAGTTTCGCCTCCTCCGGCCGCCTCTCTATTGAGTTCGGCGCGCCCAGGGATATTTTTGGTCAGAGTGAACCATGGGGCTCCGCTCTCTGAGCCAGGTAGACGGGCGTTGCGGACTTTGGACAGCAAAGCACACGACCGAAACGAGAGAAGGTCGTACTCAACGAAAACGTAATGTACGCAGGTAGGCGGTCAACCGAGGCTCCTGCAACGAGACCACGTACATAGTGACAGCCCTGCGAAGTGTAGTGTTCCCGACTGACTGTGTCAGTGGGGCCCACCCTGTGAAAACCTGTGCGAACCGCCTGCCACTTTCGGGCCCTCTGTCTTCCCGCGGTAGAATGCCTCGCATGCAAGCCGTGACTTCGATCTCGCTTGGACGTCTCGCTCCCGCCGCTACAGGCAAAGTGCGTGAGATGTTCGACCTGGGGGACAGCATGCTGATGGTCGCCACCGACCGGTTGTCCGCCTTCGACGTGGTTCTGCCCACTGGTATCCCGTGCAAGGGACACGTGCTCACACAGCTAAGTGCATTTTGGTTCGATCTGCTGAATACACCTCATCACATGGTCAGTGTCGACTTCGAGCGGATTGCTGCGGTAGTCCGGGCAGCCGGCGGAGATCCACGACCCGAACTCTCGGGTCGCTCGATGCTGGTTCGAAAGGCGAAGCCCGTGAAGCTGGAGTGCGTGGTGCGCGGTTACATCTCTGGTTCGCTGTGGAAGGAGTACCGTCAGGCGGGGGGACCCGATCGAACCGTGGAGTTGCACGGCATATCGCTGCCTGCCGGCCTCCAGGAATCTCAGCGGCTGGAGGAGCCCATCTTCACCCCCGCCACCAAAGCGGATACCGGTCACGACGAGAACATTGGGATGAAGGAAGCAGCCGAGATCGTGGGTGCCGACCTGCTCGAGGAGCTTCGCAGGCGCTCGCTGTCCCTCTACATGCAGGCCTCGGACCACGCAGCACGTGCCGGGCTGATTCTCGCGGACACCAAATTCGAGTTCGGAACTTGTGATAGCGAGCTGATTCTGATTGACGAGGTTCTCACGCCCGACTCGTCGCGCTACTGGGAGGCAGGTGTGTACAGACCGGGGAGCTCGCCACCGAGCTTCGACAAGCAGTACGTTCGCGATTACCTGGAGGGATTGAACTGGGACAAGACGCCGCCAGGACCCGAACTGCCGGAACACGTGGTGCAGGAGACGACGAAGAAGTACGTAGAGGCCTTTCGGCGGCTAACGGGCCGTGAGCTTGCCGAAGTGAACGGCTAAGCCTGGGCCTCGGGACTGACGAGGGATTTGCAGTAAGCGGCGAGTTCCTCTAATGCGGCTCGTGTCTGCTCATCTATGCTCTTGATGCTGGTTGCGCACAGAGAGAGCAGGGCCATTGCCTCGTCTTGGGTTAACTCGACGGTCACTACTCGTTCCATCGTATCGGCACTCATACGAAGGCCATCCCCTTTCACGGATGCACCCTTTTAGTACGCACGAGGCAGGCCTTCAGTTCACCAGTTGGGCCCGATTCCGCGATTGTGGCAAGAATGCGGGGCCTCACGGCTCCGCGAGAGGCAGGTATGCTTTTTAGGCACGATGTCTTCATCCATAGGTTTCGAACCACTGCGTCCACTGGGTGCCACCCGGGAATTCCTGGAGCTGGTGAAGTTCGAGCATTCGGTCTTCGCCCTGCCATTTGCGCTGATCGGCATGCTGCTTGCGGCCGAGGGCTTCCCTGCTCCTTCGGTGCTGATGTGGTTGCTGGTTGCGATGGTGAGCGCCCGTAGTGTCGCGATGGCGTTCAACCGGATCGTGGACGCAAAGCTGGATGCGCTGAACCCCCGGACCGCGAATCGGGCACTTCCAGCCGGGCGGCTCACTTTGGCGCACGCATGGATGTTCCTAGCCGTAATGCTGGGGCTGTTCGTGCTGTCCACGTGGTTTCTGAACCCGCTGGCACTACGGCTGGGTCCTGTCGCACTGGCGTTGGTGATGACGTACAGTTACTCGAAGAGGTTCACGTGGCTTAGCCACCTCTGGCTCGGTGCTGCGATCGGCGTGGCACCCACGGCTGCCTGGATCGCGGTCACTGGGTCGCTGGCTCCGGGGCCGGCGTGGTTTTCGGCAGCAGTCATGTGTTGGATCGCAGGGTTCGACATCCTGTACAGTCTGGCCGACGAGGAGTTCGATAGGGTGCATAGACTGCATTCCGCGCCTGCGAGATTTGGGGCGACACGGGCAATTGCCATATCTCGTCTTCTCCACGTGCTTACAGTAGCGATGCTTGTGGGCGGTGGCCTAGCACTAGGACTAGGAGTCGTGTACTACGTGGGTGTGGCGGTAGTAGCGGTAGCATTAGCCTACGAGCAGTGGCTTGTGCGTCCCAATGACCTGACTAGGCTCAACACTGCGTTTTTCACCGCGAATGGATTCGTGAGCATTGCGCTGTTCGTGTTCGTTCTCGCAGACTGGATGGTACGGCGGTGATGGACGAGGTTCGGATCGGCGCCGTTCCCTACCTGAATGCGCGGCCACTGGTAGCGTATCTGGAGCAACCGGGTAGTGCAACAGGGGTGCGAGTCTTCTACGACACCCCAGCTATGCTTGCGGCAGGTCTGCGGCTGGGACACTATCGCCTCGCACTGGTTTCGTCCTATGAGGCGCTGGCAAGGCCGAACCTTCAGTTCGTTCCTGACATCTCCATCAGCACGCGGGGAGAGGTGAAGAGCGTCCGCCTCTTCTCGAAGAAGCCCTTCGAGGAGATCGAGACGCTGGCCTTGGACAGCGGATCGCTGACTTCGGCACATCTAGCCCAGATCCTGTTGGCAGAGCTATACGATGCGGTGCCCATGGTGTGCAACGAGGAACCAAACCTACACCGCATGCTCGAGCGCAACGACGCGTGTGTGGTAATCGGTGATATCGGTATGTGGTCGGATGGAACCGGCTTGCACGTGATGGACTTGGGCCTCGCGTGGACGGAGCTGACCGGTCTCCCCTTCGTGTGGGCAGCGTGGATCGGTGAGCCAGGAATCAGCCCGGAACTCGTACGACTGCTTCAGGAAGCGAAGCGCTGGGGCCTCCACGCTGTAAACGTGCTCGCGGAGCAGCATGCACAGGAGCAAGGTCGAGACCCCGCTGCGTGCAGAGACTATCTGGGACGAATCATGGACTACGACCTGACACGCGCACATCTGGATGGTATCGAGCTGTTTCAGGTGCTGTTGCTGAAGCACGGGATCATCGAACACCTGTACCCGGTCACGGTAGCTCCCGTATCGGGGTCGCGCGACGTGGGCCCTCGTACCGTCGAAGGCATCATGCGCGGCTCCGTCTAGCGCTCTTCGTGTACCAGTCGTCGTGAGCCTAAGCCCTTCCCGTGCGCACCACTCAACTCCTCGGGATAGGGTGTGTCGTACCCCTTCATCGCGAACCAGATGACACGGTTTAGGTCCTGCTCGTGCTGTGCGGTCTTCAAGCCCCGACGGTACATCGGCACGCTCGTACTCACCTCGGCCCAGTACCTGGCAGGACCACCGAGCGAGCTGAGTGGCGGGTTCAGTTCGTCCAGCGGGACAGCGGGGTTCAGGGCTCGATATGGTGTTAGGTCTGGAGTGTCAGAAAAACATGTGCTCATCAGTGGTGCGGAGGCATCCTGCTGGTTGAGCGGCGGCACCCCGAAGATGCGGGCGATGGTATGTAGCACCGACGTCTGATTGTAGAACTCGCTGATCACCGCTCCGCGCTTCGTGTAAGGGCTGATCACGAGACAGATAGACCGATGGCCGTCCACGTGATCGAAACCATTCTGCGGATCGTCCTCGTTGACGAAGATGACGGTTTTCGGCCAGAAGCGGCTATGAGAGACAGCTTCCACTAGGCGACCGATTGCCAAGTCGTTGTCTGCAACGTGAGCACGCGGAGTGGGCCATCCCGGGCTGGTCCCCGACGTGTGGTCTTGGGGCAGGTAGATGAGCACGAAGTTGGGGAGGTCCCCATCTCGCTCGAACTGACGAAACTCCTCCAAGAACCGGTCCATTCGCAACACATCGGGAATGGCCATGCTCCAACCCGGATAGTCGCGACAGGAATAGGACCGCAGTCGTGCTATGCCGATGTCTTGTCCGAACTCGGTACGTTCGCCCTTCCGGTATGCCTCCCACACCTCTTTGAAGCCCCAGCCCGAGGGCAGGACCGCCGAGTCCATCTCTCCGTAGTTGCGGAAGGAAAGCCCCGCTCCCAGGATGCCGTCCCAGATGAAGCCGCTGCTGGAGTAGGTGAGTGGATCGTCACCGAAAGTGTATGAGCGTGTGAAGCCACCGAAAGCCTTCTCCAAGTACGGGGTGACGTTCCCTTCCGTCGCCCATGAGTGTCCATCGGCTGAAAGCACGCCGTTGCAGTAATAGTTATCGAGCAGCACGAATTGCTCGGCGAGCGCATGGTGGTTCGGCGAGATGTCTCTACCGAAAGTACACAGCTTCGGATCGCCGTCACCCTTCTCTATGTCACCGAACATCTGATCGTAGGTGCGGTTTTCTTTGATCACGTAGATGACGTGCTCGAACACCGACGGATCTCCCAGGCGAGCAGGCACTGGCTGAGGTGCCGCAGCGCCGGCCCCTGTTCGCTCGAACGACCGCAGTATCTGGGGCACTTTGCCATAGCGGCGTACCTCTGACGTCATTCGGGCGAGGTCCGCTAAGCTAGGAGCGGCGAAGCGTTGGAGAGAACCGCGATGATCGTGGGAGTTCCAACCTTTCTCCATATCCCTGACAGGAGTTCTGGAACCAATACCCTTGTTTGCTGCTACGAACACGTTGGCACCGTGAGACACGAGCGCGACAGGGTACCACCCACTTGGAACGAAACCGAGCACGTAGGGTGCACGGGGATGTGAGATGTCTACCACTGCGACCGCGTTGTTGCCTGCCAGTGCGACGTACAGGCTCTTACCGTCCGCCGACACTGCTAGCGCATTCGGCATCGAACCGAACGGCAGCTTAGTATCGGGTTTGATAGTCAGGTCGAAAATGACCTTCTTGGTGTCCGTGTCAATCCATGTCACAGAGTCCGAGTTGGCGTTGGCACACAACAAGAGATTGCTGTCGGCAAGCAGCAGCAGTTCGCAAGGCTGAAGTCCTACCGGGATCATGCCCACCGCACGCCCATCGGACAGTGAGACCTCGTACACGCCGCCGGACGCCGCTACCCCACGGTCGTCCACCAGAGTAGGAGTGCCTGCGGAAGGTGCTTTCGGCTCGTCTGCAGCCGGTGGCTTACCACCCATAACTGTCACCCAAAGCCTGTCGGCCACTCCGTCCAACACCACGTCGTAAGGAGCGACACCCACCGAGATCTCCCTCACCAGTGCGCCGGCGGCTAGGTCGACGACTCCCACCGAGTTGTTGCGCGATAGGCAGACGTAGGCGGTGGCCTCGTCCTGCAAAAGCGTGATGCCACAGGGAAACGATGAGCCGCTACCACCTGGCCCGGGTAGGTGAATGCTCCGTGAGAGCGCATAGGTGCCGTCCTCCGTCTTGCGGAACTCGTGCAGTCGGTCTGCCGCGTTGGTCACCCAGACGGTGGCACCGTCATGCGAAACGGCGATGCCGTGGAGCGAAGCACCACCCGGGAGTGTCACTGTTTGGAGCAGCTTCCAGTTCACGGCATCCACGACTCGCAGCGCTGCACGATCCTTCACGAACAGCAGCTTGCCGTCTCTGGACAGCACCATGTCCACGGGCCTGCCGCGGTCCAGCTCGAGAAGCTGCCCAGCCGGCCGGATCAGCCGGCTGGTGGGAAGCAAGTGCGACCCGCCGTCCTGGGGGCCGACCTGTCGGGTATCAGACGTCTGAAGAAGTGCGCCAATTATGACGATACATGCGATCAACATAGTGCTGGGTTCGATGTGCTACAGGCCGGTCCCTTCCTAGTGCACTCCGATCCAGTTCTTCGGGTGCCATGGGCAATTCGTTGCCCATGGCACCCGACACCACACGTCTAGAGCGAGCAGGCAGGGCTCAAATTCACTCTCATCCCACCTCGCCGAGCGCTGCGGTACGCGGCATCCAGGAACCCCAGGGTGTCGAGTGCGTTCTTCCCACTCACCTCCGGCTCACGCCGCTCGCTCACGGCACGCACGAAGTCCTGTAGTTGCAGCCGGTGCTGCTCCCCCCAGATAGCCGTCGGATCGCCCGCGCCAGTCGAGCTCGGCTGGGCTTGCGCTGATGGAGTCGGCACCCCTTCCAAGTCCCAACGCGAGATGCGGTCTGCCTCGATGACGATAGTCCCGCGTTCGCCATGCAGTTCCAGGCGCTCCGGCAGGCCGGGATAGCAGCAGGTGGATGCTTGGATCACACCCATCGCACCACTGGCAAACTCCACCATCACCACCGCCACGTCCTCGCATTCCATCCGGTGACACGCTGTTCGGGTGAGTGCACGGACGGAGGCGGCCGGCCCCATGATCCAAAGCAGCAGGTCCACATAGTGAATGGCCTGGTTCATCAGGCACCCACCATCCAGCCTGTGCGTGCCCCTCCACTCGCCGCTGTCATAGTACTCTTGAGACCGGTGCCACTTCACGTACGCGTCACCCATCAGCATTCGGCCCAGCAGGCCGCCCTGCACCACGTCTCGCGCGGCACGCACCGTGGCGGCGAATCGATGCTGGCTAATGCATGCCAGAGTGAGCCCCAGTTCTTTGCACGTCTCCACCAATCTCTTTGCAGCGCGAACGCTAACATCAATCGGCTTCTCGACCACGATGTGCTTACCGGCTCGTGCGGCACGCAGGCCGATCGAGGCATGAGTGCCACTCGGCGTACACACGTCGACAGCATCCACCCGCCGCAGGAGCGGACCTAGCGAGGTAAACCACGGCACCTCGTACTTGTGCCCTGCGGTCCTAGCACGGTCGGCGTTGACGTCCATCACCGCCGCCAACTCAGCACCAGCGATCTGGCGGATGGCATCGCAGTGAGTGGCGTGTATCGCGCCGCATCCTATGACACCGATTCGCAACGCGGACACTGCTATTCCGTCAGGCCCTTGGACCGAAGGAACTCGGTGGAGATACGGACGGACTCGATGTGTTCGCGAGGGCAGGTGTCCAGCTCGATGAACGCATACTCCGAACCCGCCTCCTTGCACGCGGCGATGATGTCGTCCCAGTCCAGAATCCCCTGCCCAGGCTCGACGAAAGACCGCTTCTCATCACGGCCCATGTCCTTGAAGTGCAGCACCGGCACACGCCCCTTCAGCTTACGAATGTATGCAGCGGGATCGTAACCGCCATGCTTGACCCAATAGGTGTCTAGCTCCGCTCCTATCAGCTTCGGGTCTGCAGCCTCGAAAAAGGCGTCATAGCCCACCTTGCCATCGGGCTCCTTGGCAAACTCGAAGCTATGGTTGTGATAGAGGAAACGGAAACCGCGCTCGTGCACCTTGCGTGCGATGGGCTCCAATTCCTTGGCGAACTTGGCCCATCCCTGCCCATACTGCGCCTTGTCCACCCAAGGCAGCACGATGTATCCGTACTCCAAGATCGTCGCCTCTTCGATCACACGCTCGAAGTCATTGTTGAGCTGATCCAAACCCACGTGAACGGCAACCGCCTTCATATCCATCCGTTTGAAGTGTTCCAGCACCGCGGCGGGGGTGTGGCCGTACAGGCCACCCGATATCTGGCAGTAGCGAAGACCGAGCTGCCGGACCTTCTCCAGCGTGCCGAAGAAGTCCTTGGCCAGTAGGTCACGCAGCGTGTAGTTCTGAATACCGAGCTTCATCGTTCCTCCTCGTGAGGCAACGTCGCCCCATCGTGCCGTTCTTCGCCAGCCCTGCAGAGCGGCCCTGCAGGAAGCCCTAGGCCACCCCGGAACTCCTGTGCCACGAGGTGAAGCTATGCAATCTGATATCTCTCGAAGAGCGTTCCTGAGGACCACGGCGGCCGGCATGGTCGCGGCCGGCCTGCCAAAGTGGTTCGTGGCCGAAGCCGAGGCCGCAGAGGCAGCACAGGTAGCTCAGAGGAGGCCCATCGGCCCGAACGACACGATCAACATCGGCTGCATCGGGCCTGGCGGACGCAAGGGCGGGTTTCAGCAAGGGCTGAACGTGGCCCGATGGATCGCTACCAAGCCCGGCGTGAAGCTGGTGGCAGTGTGCGACGTGGACGCTACACACATGCGCGACGCGGCGCAGTCCGTCGGCCCCGATTGTGCCATGTACTCGGACTTCCGCGAGCTGCTGGAGCGCAAGGACATAGATGCGGTGGTTATTGGCACGCCAGACCACTGGCATGCCGTCATCTGTGCGGCGGCAATGCGCGCGGGCAAGGACGTGTACTGCGAGAAGCCGCTCACCCTCACCATAGACGAGGGCAAGCGCATAACGCGCATCTGGAAGCAGACGGGCGCCGTGTTCCAGACAGGGAGCCAGCAGCGTTCCGATGGGCAGTTCCGACTGGCGTGCGAGCTGGTGCGGAACGGGCGCATCGGCAACATTCGGCGAGTGGAAGCACACTTGCCCGGTGGGGCGACGGGCGGCCCCTTCGTCACCAAGCCGGTACCAACGGATTTGGACTGGAACATGTGGCTGGGGCCCGCACCTTACACGGACTACGTGCCTGAACGCACCCATGGTAGCTTCCGGCACTGGTTGGAGTATTCCGGCGGCATGATGACCGACTGGGGAGCACACCACAACGACATCGCGCAGTGGGGGCTGGGTACGGACCGCTCGGGACCGATTGCCGTGGAGGCGGTGGGCGTGCGCCACTTCGGCCACAACTGCTTCAATGCGTTTCAGGAGTTCGAGGTGACGTACACCTATCCCGGTGGCATCAAGTTAGTTACCAGTCATAAGGGCGAGAACGGCGTGCACTTCGAGGGCGACGAAGGGTGGATATTCGTGAGTCGCGGGGTGCTGCGCGCGAGCGACCCGAAGCTGCTGGAAGAGCCCCTGCCTGCTAACGCCGAACGGCTGTATGTGTCGAACGACCACGCAGCCAATTTCGTGGAGTGTATGCGCACACGGAAGCAGCCCATATGCGACTGCGAAAATGGGCATCGGTCGGTGTCGGTGTGCCATCTGGGCAACATCTGCCTGCGACTGGGTGGTAGGCGGCTGGAGTGGGACCCTGTGAAGGAGGATTTCCGCGCCGACGCCGAGGCGAGCCAGATGGTCGCCCGCACGATGCGTGGTACCTGGAGCGTGTAGCGCGACCGGCCTCGTCGCCACTCACAGCGGCGGAGTAGCAGTGCTGTGCCCATCCGAGGGCGGATGGGCACATGGGTAACTTCCAACCCACACCGTCATCGCGTCACAACTTCCGACAACGTCATGCTGAGCCCGTCGAAGCATGCAGCCGTAAGCCGCGAACGTGGCACCGGAAGACGATATCGTTCGGCACGTCCCGTCATGCTGAGCCCGTCGAAGCAAACGTCATGCTGAGCCCGTCGAAGCATGCGTTCGCAGGCAGCACGTCACGCCTTCAGGTGCTACGGAGGCGGCATCCGGCGTCATGCTTCGACAGGCTCAGCATGACGGTATGGCAGAACGCGAGGAGGTGGTTCAGCATGACGGGGGTGGGTGTTGTTCATTGCCACTGATCGAACCTACGAGAGATGCCGAGTCAGTAACCGCACCTACAGCCTCCACCGCAAGCGGCGGAGGCATCGGGGGGAGGCTCATCCCAACCCCCTCCCCGAGAACGGAGAGAGGGAGGGGAGTTAGCGTCGTGCCAGCGACCACCTATGACATGTTATATGGTGGTCCGGAGGTGCATCATCTCACACTACTCGCCAAGGACCCTACCGGTTATGCTAACATCTGCCGGATGCTGACGCGGGCGTACCTTTGGAGCGAAGGGCCGGCCGCACTGTACGAGGTAGCGGGACAAAACGCGACCGGCTCCCGCACTCCCAAAAGCCTCCCAGAGACTACCCTGCCGGAATTCGGTCAACGCCGAGGAAGGGGCGGAGGACGGAGGGCACGTGGATGGAGCCGTCGGGTCGTTGGTGTGTTTCGACGAAGGCGGCGAAGAGACGCGGACACGCCACACCGGATGCGTTCAGGGTGTGCACGTACTCCGGCTTTGCGCCCTGCTCTCTGCGGAAGCGTATCTGCGCCCGCCGCGCCTGAAACGCCTCGAAGTTGCTGCAAGAGCTGACCTCGAGGTACTTTCCTACCCCGGGCGCCCACACTTCCAGATCATAACACTGTGCGTTGGAGAAACCCAGCTCTGGCGCGCACAGGAGTGTTGTGCGGAAGTGCAGATCCAAGCCCTCCAATACTGCTCGCGCATCGTTCACCAGGCTCTCCAACTCGATATATGAGTCCTCCGGCTTAGTGAACTTCACGAGTTCCACCTTGTTGAACTGATGAACTCTCAGCAGTCCACGAGTGTCTTTGCCTGCTGCACCGGCTTCTCGTCGGAAGCAAGCGGAATAGGCACACAGCTTGGTAGGTAGCGCGTCCGCTGTTAGTATCTCTCCCTGATACACGTTGGTAAGTGGCACTTCGGCGGTCGGCACCAGGAACAGGTCGTCATCGGGGAGCCGATACATGTCGAACTCGAACTTGGGAAGCTGTCCGGTACCCGTCATCGCCGCGCGGTTGACAACGAACGGCACGAAGATCTCGCGGTACCCGTGACGCTTCGTGTGCATGTCCAGCATGTAGCTGAGCAGCGCCCACTCCAGCCGCGCACCCCAGCCCGTGTAAAGGATGAACCCGCTTCCTGCAAGCTTTGCGCCTCGCGGGAAGTCCAGCATCCCGTTCTTTTCGCACAGGTCCCAGTGGGGCAAGGGCTCGAAGTCGAAGCGGGGTTTTTCCCCGAACTCGGACACAATGACGTTGTCCTGCTCGCCCTGGCCATCCGGCGTAGTGTCGCTGGGCAGATTGGGTAGTAGCAGCTCGAGCTCATGTGTGCGGGCTTCGAGTTCACGCACCCTCTGCTCGCTTGCTGCGATCGAGTCGCCGAGGGACTTAGTTCGCTCGATGGCCTCCGAGGCATCCTCACCGCGAGCCTTCATGGCACCGATCTGCTTGCTCGCCTTCTGCAACTCGGCGCGCATGGTGTCCACCTCAGTCTTCACTCGGCGCCACTCGGCGTCTGCGGCCAGGAACTCGTCGAGGGGCGCTTCCATGCGCTTGCGTGCATGACCCCGGCGCACTCGCTCGGGATCTTCGCGAACCAAAGCACGATCCAACATGGCAGGGAGTATACCGAAGGTCGCTGGAGGCTCCGGGCTAGCTAGTAGGCTCGATCTCTACGAGTGCTGCGGCGCTGAAGTCGAGGGCTACACGCGTGTGCCCAACCTGCACGACGAGAGACGGGAATCTCTGGTCCACACGAAGCACTGTCCCGGCACGTATCCCGAAAGCCATCAGCTTCCGCCAGTGACCACCTTCATCGCTCACCCGCACCACGCGGGCCGTCCGGCCGGTGGGCAACTCGTCCAAGCGCATTCGCCTAATCTTCTGCGTCCCTGCGCGGCGTCCTGGAGCCGAGTCCTGCTCGCGAGAGGAGCTCCCGCAACTTGCCGACCCACGCGGGCTCTTGAGGCTGTTCGTAGCCGCAGTACGGGCACTTGACTAGGTGGCAACCACCGAAGTGGCCGCAGCCGTGGCAGGCGGTCTCCGCTTGTCGGTCCGAGAAGCCCCGTCCGCAGTTCCCGCAGATCACAGTGGCAACCCCGACCATGCAAGGAGGCGCGACAATAGCGCACCCACCAAGATAGCACTGGTGAAGGTGATGGCTCCGATGCCGAACGCCATGCGCCATCCTCGCTCCTTCCACACGACGAGGAATTGCGCTATGCACGGAAGGAACAGCGTCAGGACCACAGCGGCCGTGACGAGGTCTGCACCGGAGAGGCTGTCCGCTGTCTTCATCAGGCCCGCAGCACCGTAGTCGCGGCGGAAGAAGCCGAACATGAACGCCTCCGCCGCTTCGCTCGGAAGGCCGACAAACCTCACGATGGGCTCGAGCAGTGCGATAGCCCGGTCGAACAGACCGGTCATCAAGCCGATCCAGATCATCACGCTGGCATACACGAACAGCGGAAACACTTCGAGGAAGTACCAGTGCAAGCGAGATAGGGTCTTCGCGAGTACGTTGGCGAGTCGCGGCGGACGCATGGGAGGCAGCTCGAGCACGAAGGGGGTGAGGGAGCCCGGAGTGACCCGAGCAGCGAGCAGCCCGGCGATCGTGAAGATGAGGAACAACACGCCTCCCCAGACGAGCGCTCCCGTCCGAATGGGCACTCCCAATAGATAGCCCTCGGCCGTTCGAGTGCTCAGCAGAGCCATGATCACACCGAGTTGCGCGGCACACGGAATGGTCAAGCTAAGCAGAAAGGTGGCGATCACGCGCTCTCGACGCGTCTCCAGGATACGGGTGGTGATGGTGGCCATCGTGTCGCAGCCGAAGCCGAGCACGATGGGGATCACCGCTCGGCCGTTGAGACCGATCAGCTTAAACAAGCGATCTAGGAGCATGGCGAGACGCGGCAGGTAACCCGAGTCCTCCAGTATCGCAAAGGCTAGGAAGAAGCAGCCGACGATCGGCAGGATCAACGCAACGGCATAGGTGACACCCAGCGTGAATACGCCGTACTCCCCGACGAAAAGCTCTCGCACCGCCTCCCAGGGCACGAAGGTCTCGAAGACACGCGTGACCCAGGGATTGATGTAGTTACCGAATAACCCCTCTTCCAGCCACCCGACCAACGTACCTCCACCGAAGATGCCGACGAACTGGTACAAAGCGAAGTACACGACGATCAGGGCAATAGGGATGCCGGTGATCGGTGAGGTACAGAGCTGGCCGAGACGGTCGGCGAACCCTGTCTGGGGGTCGGGAGTGCCAGTGGTGGCATCGTCCACCAAGTCGGCGACCCAATCCTGAAGTTGCGTGTGAATCAGGAACCCGGGCGCCTCGGCTCCGTCCGCCGCGCTTCGGACATATTCGCGGACCTGCTCTGCGGTCTTCGCCCCCTCTTGAGACTCGATCCACGCCAGAACCTCTTGGTCGCCCTGTAGAGCCAAGAGAGCTACCGCACGGTGCGAGAGGCCGTAGTCGGCGCGAAGAAGTGCTTGGATGGAATCGGCTGCGGCCTCTACACGAGGCGCATAGGTGATGGTACCACTAGGAAGCGAGGTGGGCATCTATCTCTTCTTGCAGTGCACACAGCCCTCGCCCGTGGAGGCACGATGTAGGCACTACGGGAATCCCCAACTTCGCTCGCAGTCCCTCGACGTCCACGCGCATCCCCGTCTTCTCCAATTCGTCCATCATGTTCAACACTAGTACGACCTTGAAACCTGCTTCGACGAGCTGAAAGGTGAGCGGGAGCATTCGCTTCAGGTTTTTCACGTCCACCACATGGAGCAGCAGATCGGGCTTGCCCTCCGCGAGTAGCCGGCGCGCTACACGCTCTTCCTCGGTGCAAGGGCACAGGCCGTACATCCCCGGCGTGTCGAAAACCACGATCGTGCGCCCCCCCAGACGGCAACAGCCGCGACACACTTCCACCGTGGTCCCCGGGTAATTGGACACCGTAACGTAGGCGCCGGTCAGCCGGTTGAAGAGCACGCTCTTGCCCACATTCGGGTTCCCGACGATGGCCACCACAGGCGAATCGGTGTTGTACGTCGGCTTGGAAACGGAAGCTTGCTTGTCTGGTGTACGGGTGGCTCGGGACATATACGCAGCTTTCTACCTCAGATTATATCCGTACTCCGGTTAGACCGTCAATCGAGCGAAAGCAATCGAACCTTGCTACCTACACCGTCGTGTGGGCGCCTTTCGATTACCCTGTGTCAATCATCAGGGTACTTTTGTCTCAACTCAGAAATACGAGAAGTGTGCCTTCGATGTATATGACGCCCGTCATAGACGGCAGTGACGAGAGTACTGGGTTCGGAGGGCTTCGCACCTGGACCGTTGTACTTGACACTCCGAAAGCGGTTGGATACATAATGCAGGCATCCCGGAGGTCCGCTTGGCGGGAGTAACTTTTCACGAGACCACAAAACGCTTCAAGAACATCACTGCCGTAGACTCGCTTAGCCTAGAGGTGAAGGACAAGGAGTTCATGGTCCTCGTCGGCCCGTCCGGCTGCGGAAAGACGACTGCGCTACGGATGGTTGCCGGCCTCGAGGAGGTGACCTCGGGCGAGATCCGTATCGGCGATGTCGTCGTCAACGACGTTCCTCCAAAGGATCGCGATATCGCGATGGTGTTCCAGAACTACGCTCTGTACCCCCATATGAATGTTTACGACAACATCGCGTTCGGGCTGAAGCTGCGGCAGCTGAAGGGCGTGTTCTGGCAGTGGACCCACCTGGCGGAGGCCCGAAGGCGGAGGCAGAGCATAGACGCACGCGTGAGGGACGCAGCAGAGATGTTGGGGCTCGCCGACCTGTTACGGCGGCGTCCGCGCGAGCTGTCGGGAGGTCAGCGGCAGCGTGTGGCGCTGGGCAGGGCTATTGTCCGTGAGCCGAAGGTGTTCTTGATGGACGAGCCGCTCTCGAACCTCGACGCGAAGCTGAGGGTGCAGACGCGGGCCGAGCTGATCCGACTGCACCGGCGGTTGGGGATCACCACCATTTACGTCACGCACGACCAGGTGGAAGCGATGACGATGGGCGACCGAATTGCGGTGATGCGCGACGGCATACTTCAGCAGTGCGACATTCCCGAGCACGTCTACCGCTGGCCGGCGAACCGATTCGTAGCGGGGTTCATCGGCACGCCGCCGATGAACTTCATCTTCGGTGAGGTGACCAAGGATGGGCCGCTCGGTGTAAGAGTGAACGAGGAGTTGGTTATCCCGGTGCCGCCGGACCGCGCCGCGACCCTGGAGGCATACCGGGGCAGGCGCGTTGAGATCGGGATCCGGCCAGAAGACATATTCCCGAGGAACAACGGCGTGGCAGGAGCAGCTTTTCAAGCGGTGGTCGACGTGATTGAGCCGATGGGCGCCAACGACACCTACTACCTGGCTCTCGGCCCGCACTCCCTCGTCGCCACCGTTCCCGCCGAGCAAACGCGGAAGGAAGGCGAGAAGGCCGACTTCGTGCTGAACGTGGACAAGGTACACCTGTTCGACTGCGAAACCGAAGCGGCGATCCGCTAGAGAGGACACAGCGATGCGACATACAGTTGGAACCGAGCGCGCGCCTGCGGCAATCGGACCCTATAGCCAGGCGATCAAGGTATCGGGAACGCTGCTCTTCACGTCGGGGCAAATCCCACTCGAACCGGCCACGGGCGAGATGGTTTCGGGAGACATCGCCGCGCAAACGACACGCGTGTTAGAAAACCTCAAAGCGGTTCTCGAAGCGGGCGGCGCCTCTCTTGCAGATGTCGTCAAGACTACCATCTTCCTCGCAGACATGGCGGACTTCGCCACTGTGAACGAAGTCTACGCCGAGTTTTTCCCTACCGACCCACCGGCTCGCTCCACCGTGCAGGTCGCTGCCCTGCCCAAGGGTGCACGTGTGGAGATTGAGGCGGTAGCTGTCGTTCCGTAGGGCTTCGGCAGGAGCGCAGACGTGACCTGGCAGCACACACGCGGGATCGTGTATGCCCGCCGCGGTTTGGCTTGCACTTCGCATCCCTTGGCTTCGTCGGCGGGCCTCACGGTGTTGCACACTGGAGGGTCCGTCTTCGACGCTGCCATCGCGGTGTCGGCTGTGCTGTGCGTGGTCGAACCGTCGGCGAGCCATTTGGGAGGCGATGGGTTTGCCGTGCTCTTCGATGCGTCACGGAGCGAAGTGCTGGCTGCAAACGGAGCGGGACCTTCGCCAGCTGCAGGTCCACTCTCGCCCAAACACGAGGAACGCGGAGCCCATGCTTTCACCGTGCCGGGGCTCGTAAGGCTGTGGCAACGACTTCACGAGCGATACGGTCGGTTACCGTTCGCATCGCTCCTTACCGATGCCATCGAACTTGCCGAGAAAGGCTGCCCGGTGGGGCGACGGTGGGCTCGGGCCGCAGCCGGGCACCTCGGCGTGCTGAGAAGCAGCAAGGAAACCTGCGAGCAGTTTCTGATTGAGGGGCAGGCACCGGCGGAAGGGACTATCGTTCGACAGCAGAACCTAGCTGCAACACTCTATGACTTGGCATCGTGCGGGCCAGGCGACTTCTACGACGGCCGGATCGGGCGGAAGTTAGTCGCAAGCCTTCGTTCGCTCGGCAGTGCCGTGACCGAACAAGACCTAAGCGGCTTCGACATATCGCTGGAGCCGCCACTACGAATCGGTTATAGGGGTTTCGATGTCTGCGGACAGCCCCCCATGTCGCAAGGCATCGTGTTGCTGGAAGCTCTGGGAATCCTCGAAGGGTTCGCGATAGCGAGACTGGAACCGGGGTCTGCAGACCTCATCCACCTGCAGGTAGAGGCGCACAAGGCTGCGTTCGCGGATCGCCTGGCGACCCTCGGCGATGGATCGGAAGTCTGGACGCACCTACTCTCTCCCAAGACCCTGGCCGACCGTCGCAGGACTATCGATCCACTCCGTGCATCCGGCGTTGGCCTTGGACCGGGTCGTGCAGGAACCGACACGACATCCTTCTGCATCGCGGACGGCGAGGGGAACGCGATCAGCTTCATCCAGAGTGTGTTTTTGCCCTGGGGCGCGGCGGTGGTGGCGCCGGGCCTCGGTATTCTGATGAACAACCGCATGAACGGCTTCGACCCTGGCGAGGGACCTAATTCCTATGCACCCGGCAAGCGCCCGGTGCACACACTGAACACCTATCTCGCGCTGAAAAATGGGCGAGTGGCCTTTCTCGGCGGCACCCCGGGTGGACACGTGCAGGTGCAGACCAATCTGCAGGTGATTCAGTGCATCGCAGACTTCGGAATGGATGCCCAGGAAGCAGCCGAGCGGCCGCGCTGGGCGTATCGGACGCCAGGGTGGTTAGGTCGCGGTGATCTGACGCTAGACATCGAGGACAAGAGCGACCCTTCTGCTGTAGAGCAACTTCGTGCGAGGGGCCATCCGGCCCGGAGCATCCCACCGTGGACGCACCCGAGTGCGGTGCAAGTGATCCGGGTTGCGGAAGACGGAGTTATGTCCGCGGGATCGGACCCTCGGGCAGATGGACAAGCAGTCGGATGGTGACCGATACCTCGTACCGTCGAATGCTGAAGCGCGTGGACTGGTACCTCGTGCTAACGACGATTCTTCTCACGATTGCCGGCATCACCGCGGTGTACTCGGCGGTGCTAGCCGAAGGTAGTACAGTGTTCAAAAAGCACCTGCTCTGGGTCGCCATCGGCATGATGGGGGCCGTCGTATTCGCGCTGGTGCCGCCGCGGTTCTGGGTAACCCACTGGCGGAAGCTGTACGTGCTGGCGATCGCGATGCTCGCTGTGGTTCTGTTCGCCGGCGTCCACATCGGTGGCGCACAGCGGTGGATGGAAATCGGTCCCCTGCAGTTCCAACCGTCGGAGCTCGCCAAACTGCTGCTGATCATCACTCTGGCCCGGCTGCTGGCCTATCGCTCCTCGCATTCGGGAGCGCTGGCGACGTTCTGGCTTTCCCTGCTGCACATCGCGGTTCCCGCTGCGTTGGTCTTCAAGCAGCCAGACCTAGGAACGGCTCTCGTGTTCGTAGGCATTTGGTTCGGGATGTGCTTCATCGCAGGACTTCCTCTGAAGATGCTGGGACTGTGGCTCGCAGCTGTGGCGGCCCTGTTCGGGATTGCGTGGGAACAGGGGATCATCCGGGACTACCAGAAGGACCGAGTCGTGGCCTTCCTCGACCCGACCGCAGATCCGCGAGGTGCTGGGTATCAAGTCCTTCAGGCACGTCTGGCCGTGGGCAGCGGTCAGTTGGCCGGCAAGGGCTATCTGCAGGGTCGCCAAAAGGAGGGAGCCTGGATCCCGGTGCAAGAGACCGACTTCATCTTCACGGTGGTGGGAGAAGAGGGCGGCTTCATGGGCAGTGCGATCCTACTCGGAGCCTACGGACTGCTCATGTACCGACTGTGGAGAGCGATGATTGCAGCAAGTCCTGCTCTGTACCGGTTGATCGTCGCGGGGGTGCTGAGCATGTGGGCCTACCATGTCATCGTGAACGTGGCCATGGTGATCGGGCTATTCCCGGTCGTCGGGGTGCCATTGCCGCTCGTAAGCTACGGAGGGACGAGCACACTGGTGGCTTTCTGCTCGCTCGGCCTGGTCGCCGGAATCAGGGGACGTGAAGAGGAGATCGTGTTCTGATGCTTCCGCGGGAGCTCGCCGTGTTGCGACTGCGTACGGTCGGTTCTACCCAAGACGTCGCCGTGGAGTTGGTCCGCAAGGGCTGGCGGCAGTTCGATGCCGTCAGGGCCGACACCCAGACCTCCGGGCGTGGGCGATGGGGCACCGACTGGTATTCAGGTGAGGGCAATCTGGCCATCAGTTACATCCTTTGGGGTATTCGGGCTCCTGTTCAGGCTGGAATGATCGGACTTGCCGCGGCTTGTTCCTTGGCCGAGGTGGTCGAACAGGCGACTGGTGCGGGTTGCAGGGTCCGGTTGCGCTGGCCCAATGACGTATTGGTGGAGAAATGCAAGGTGGCCGGCGTGCTGGTCGAAGTAGTGGCCGACCCCGAAAGCCATCCGGTAGTAGTTCTGGGTGTTGGGTTAAATGTGAACGCTCAGGGGTTTCCGGCGGAGCTGGCCGGCCGCGCCTGCTCGATCCGGCACTTGTGCGGGAAGGAAGTTGACGTTGACGGAATGGAGATCACGTTTTGGGACGCATTCCGCAGCCGCGAACCGTGGGATGCGGCTCGGACCGTATCGGAGTTCCGGGCTCGCGACGACTCCGCTGGGCGGCAGGTGCAGACGCCCGATGGCCTCACGGGAATAGCGATAGGGATTACGGACTTAGGCTACTTGCGTGTGCGATTCCCTGACGGGAGCGAGGACGACTTGCCTTCGTCGGTCGTCACGCTACGGGCCGAAGGGGGGGCCTTAGGTCGGTGAATGCCATCGGAACGCACGGGCCGGGCACGCTATTGTGGAACCGAGCGGGCCACCGCGCTTGTCATAATGGGTGGCCAGGATGAGGCTAGGTTGGCATCACTCCGAGGCTGAACGAGACGAGTTCGAAAGGCTCCTATCCCCGCACACAACGGGGTTGTACAACGCGGCCCTGAGACTTGCCAGGAACCCGGATGATGCCGCCGACCTGTTCCAGGAAGCCATCCTGCGAGCGTTCCGGAACTTCGGAACGTTTCGAGAAAAACTGCCGGGCGGACAGGCGTTTCGAAGCTGGGTGTATCGTATCTTGACCAACTGCTATATAAATGAATACCATCGGCAAGGTCGAAGAGCAAAAACAGTTTCGATGGACGCAACGGAGGGCCGAGGAGTGGCGGATCTGCCCGACAATAACATATCGCCGGCACTCGCCGCGATGGAGCACTGGGAATTCGAGACCATCGTTCGTGCCATCCGGAACCTGCCGGAGGAATACAAGAAGGCGCTGATCTACGTGGATTTGCAAGACTTGACGTATCAGGAAGCAGCGGACGCTCTCAGCGTTCCCATCGGCACCGTCCGTTCCAGGGTGTCGAGAGGGCGCGCCGAGCTGCGCCGCAGGCTTCAGGACGTCTTGCCTGACAAGGAAAGCAAAGAGCCATGAACTGCTCTGACTTCCGAGACATCGTAGCCGCATACGTGGACCACGAGTTGGGTTGCCGTGAGACTGAGCTCGCGGAGTCGCACGTCAGTGTCTGCCCCGGCTGCCGTAAGCTCGCCGAGGAATGCCGCGAGACGCGCGATCTGGTTCGCGACAAGCGAGTGATCGAGCCGATACCCGAGGGGTTGTGGCCGCGAACGCTCGCCGCTCTCGACAAGGCAGTGCGGGTCCGTGCGCGGACTCGGCGCATTGCGTTCGCCGCTGCGGGCTTCGCCGCGGTCATGGCGCTGGCAGCGGTTAGCTACGAGCCCCTCCATCGGTACATTAGCCCCGGGATCGTGATCAGCCAGGACGGGATTGTGCGCGACACGGTTGCACCCGTTGTGGTTAAGCAGACTTCACACACGGGTGAAGCCTTCGCCTTGGTTCGAATGCACCTAAACGCGGACGTTCCGCCTGTGAACCTCAGCTTGGTCGGTGGCAAGCTCAGCCAGGTCGCAGTGTATGAGAACCCGACCATCGGCGTGCTCACCTATCAGATGCGAAAGGGAGGCGAGTTGCGCTACTTCATCTCGCGCACGCGCTTCCGGCTCCAGGAGGCCGCGGAAAACTGGACCATCGGAGAGACCGAAGTGCAGGCCGTCTGCGCACCCACACACTTCGTGGCATCGTGGGAAGATCGCGGCATCTCCTATGCCGTTCTAGGCGATCGGGTGCCGCCCGACCCCAAGGCTGTCATCGGCGAGTTCATAGACAGCCTTCTTCGCTGAGCCCGACGCCCTCGTCGTAGGACCGAGGTATAGTCGGTCGTGCTCTCCATTCGTGACCTGAACGTCTACTATGGCGCCATCCAGGCGCTGAACTCCGTTTCGCTGGACGTTTCCGAAGGCGAAATCGTGTCTATCATCGGCAGCAACGGCGCGGGCAAGAGCACTCTGCTCAGAACCATTTCCGGACTGGTGCCCGCACGTTCCGGGTCCATCTCGTTTCAGGGTCGCAGCCTCCTTGAATGGAGCCCCGACCGGATCGTGAGCGCCGGAATCAGCCACGCCCCCGAAGGTCGGCGCATCTTCACGAACATGTCTACCCTGGAAAACCTGCAGATGGGCGCGTTCACCCGCAAGGATGACGGCATTGCGGAGGATTTGGAGTTCGCGCTGAACACCTTCCCTCGCCTTAGGGAGAGGTTGCACCAGAACGCCGGCACGCTTTCGGGCGGTGAGCAGCAGATGCTAGCAATCGGGCGAGCGCTGATGGCCAGGCCCAAGCTGATGCTATTGGACGAGCCCTCGCTCGGTCTCGCCCCGACATTGGTGAAAGAGATATTCTCGATCATCGGGCGGCTAAACGAACAGGGCGGGACGATCCTCCTGGTCGAGCAGAACGCACACCGCGCGCTCGAGATTGCGAACCGTGGCTATGTGCTGGAAACCGGTCGCGTGGTGTTGTGCGACACGGGCGAGAACCTGCTGAAGAGCCCGGCGGTGCGGGAAGCTTATCTCGGCGGCGCCTAAGTGGAGAAGTGGTTGCTTGCCTTGGCCATCGTGATCATCGGTGGCCGACACGCGGTCCGTTCGTTCGAGGTTGCCGCCGCCGAGGACATTCGCTCAAAGCTGCCGGAGCCAAAGGGACGGCTCGAACTCAAGGTGAAGCCGCGCTACCTGCTCTCCTTTGCCGACGGTTCGATGGCCGAGGCGGCGTTCTTCGCCAAGGGCATTCACACCGAGGGCCTGCCGCTCTTCACGGAGCCCACGTTCTCGCGGGCGGGGCACATCGAAACGCTGACGATTCGGTTACGCGACTCCAGCATCACGGGACTGCGGGTACGAGACATGTGGGGGGAGATCCCCGACTGCCGCTACGACTGGTCGTATGCGCTCACCAAGAAACGCATCCGCCTGACCGAGAGCGGCGTCGGGAAGGGCCGGGTGGAGGTGTCTGGGGCCGCGCTCGCGGAGTATCTGCTGGCCAAGAACCCTATGCTGGAGTCCCTCACGATCCGGTTGCGAGATGGGCGGTTCGAAGCCGAAGGGACGGCCCGCTTTCTGGCCACCATGAGCTTTCGGGTGGAAGGCGAGATGGAAGTGGAAGATGGAAGGCGGCTGAACGTGGTGCGGGCATCCGTCACCATCGGCGGTCGCAAGCTGGAGCCTGCTGCAGCACAGACGTTTATTTCCCGGCTGAACCCGGTAGTGGACGAGACTGCGGACCTAAAGCTGTACGGCGCGCTGACTATTTGCACGCTGACCTTAGACGAGGACCTGCTAGTTGCCGAAGGCGACATGCGCATCCCCGTGCGGCCCTCTCCTTGACTGCCGTGCGAGGTGGTCCCCTGCAAGCAGAGTAGAATATACGCATGGACCGGAGCGTGAGCCACGTAGATCACTCGCAGCCAGATATGCCTACGATTCTTACCATCGGACACTCGAACCACGACATCGGGCGTTTCTGCGAACTGCTCCAGGAGCAGGGTGTCGTGATGCTCGTGGACGTGCGCTCGCAACCATTCTCGCGCTATGCCGGTCAGTTCAATCGCGATTCCCTAGAGGGCTCCCTGCAGTCACGCGGCATCGGATACGAGTTCATGGGCGACCGGTTGGGTGGAAGGCCCGCCGAAAGCCACTTCTACGACGAAGCTGGCCGCGTGCGCTACGGCGCGATGGCGGAGAGCGAGTGGTTTCGGGCCGGCTTGGAACGGCTGATTGACCTGGCGGGCCAGGCGCGAACCGCCATCATGTGTGGGGAAGGCGACCCGACCGAATGCCACCGGAGGCTGCTGGTCGGTCGCGCGCTGCAGCGCGAGGGTGTACGCATCGTGCACATCCTGCCCAACGGCACTACGCAGACTGAAGAAGAGCTGACGGCCAGCGAGCAGGGTGGACAGGCATCGCTCTTCGAGGAGGAGGAGGAGTGGTTATCTACACGATCGGTTTCACGCAGAAGTCCGCCGAGCAATTCTTCGGCCTCATTCGAAACGCAGGAATCCGACGAGTGGTTGACATCCGACTGAACAACACCTCGCAACTTGCAGCTTTCACCAAAAAAGACGACCTGGCATTCTTTCTCCGGGAGTTATGCGGATGCGACTACGTGCACGAACCGCTTTTGGCGCCCACTCAGGACATCCTGGACGCATTCAAGAAGCGCAAGGGCGATTGGGGCGAGTACGAGCGTAGCTTCCTCGCACTAATGCGGTCGAGGCAGATCGAGGCAGCAATTCCGAAGAGCCTCTTCGACCGACCCACGGTCCTCTTGTGCAGCGAGCACACGGCGGAACACTGCCATCGGCGGCTGGTGGCGGAGTACCTGGCCAATCAGTGGGGCGGAGTCGACATCGTGCACTTGTGAGGTCGCTGTGTACAACGTCGAAATCCTCTGCGTAGCTAACTCTCGGAAGCTTGGTGGACGATGCGTGGCAGGCTTGCGCATGGATGGCCGCGGGTGGATCCGTCCTGTGAGCCAAGAGCGCGACGGCGAGCTGATGCTCTCGCAGATCCGCCTTCGAGATGGTTCACATCCTAGGACACTCGATGTCTTGAGCGTCCCACTACTGCGGCCAGCGCCCAAGCCGCGCCAACCTGAGAACGCCGTGGTCGCACCTGTCGGCTGGAAGCTGCTACAGCGGCCCTGCGAGCCGTCCACGGCCACCAGACTCGTGCGGCGCGCTCTGGCGACAGATGGTCTGATATTCGGAAACAATTCGGACCGTGTCAGTTTCCCGAAACCCGGAGAGACTCTCGGTTCATCGCTTACGGCTGTCAGTCCACTCGAGCTGAGGTGGGAGATCACGCGGAGCGCGACAGGCAAACGCCAGGTTCGCACACAGTTCTGGTTTGCGACTACCTACTACGATCTCGTCCTAACTGACGAGGTTTGGGAAACCAAGCTTCGGCATCTACCCGTTGGGACTTTCGAATGCTCTGCGGCGGGCCTTTCGGACGAGTCCCACGTAGTTCTAGTCATCAGCTTAGGCGAACCGTTTCACGGGTATTGCTACAAGCTGGTGGCGGGAGTGCTGGCGCTAGATCGCTCGACCCGCAGAGAGCGTGGGTAGATGGACCCGAGGGTCTGCAGGGCTGCGCGCCTGACTGGAGAATGGATTGGCAGCCACCGAAACTGAGCCTTCTCGGCTCGCCCTGCTGGCCGGTGGCGAAAGCAAAGAGGGTCACCACCATGGACATCAAACGCACACCGCTTCATGCAGAACACCTCGCCCTGGGCGCGAAGATGGTCGAGTTCGCGGGCTGGGAGATGCCCGTGCAGTACGAGGGCGTCATTCAGGAGTCCCTGGCGGTACGCCGCACTGCGGGCATGTTCGACGTGAGCCACATGGCGCGCCTGCACTTTCGGGGCCCTGCAGCCTTCGAGTACCTGGAACAGATGACCGCGAACGACGTCAGCAAGCTAGTGGACGGCGCCTCACAGTACTCCCTGCTCTGCTACCCGGACGGCGGGTGCGTGGATGACATAATCCTTTACCGCATCGGGCCCGAGTGGTTCCGCATGGTGGTGAACGCGGCGAACCACGAGAAGGACGTCGCGTGGCTGACGAACCACCTGCGCGACGGGGTGTCGCTGGAAGACGAAACCGAGCGGACCGCCATGATTGCCGTGCAAGGCCCGAATGCCGTGCCGATCGTCAATCGCCTAGCGGGCGAGGATCTGTCTGAAATGTCCAAGTTTACTGGGCGAGAGTTTCACATAGCTGGCCGAGCAGTCTTCGGTGCACGAACGGGGTACACCGGTGAGGATGGCTTCGAACTGATCCTAGGCGCGGAGGATGCGTCCGTCGTGTGGCGCGCCCTGCTGGATGCAGAGGTGAAGCCGTGCGGCCTTGCAGCGCGGGACGTGCTGCGGCTGGAAGCCGGGCTGCCGCTGTACGGGCACGAACTGACCAAGGACATCAACCCGATCGAGGCCGGACTGGGCTGGGTGGTGAGCAAGACGAAGAGCTTCATCGGCAGCGAGTCCATCAA
>JABRVX010000029.1 GCA_039961735.1 Fimbriimonadia bacterium | reverse complement strand
CGCGCTGCTGGAACGACCTCTTCGTCAACGACGTGAACCTGATCGCCGGGGTGGGAGTGACGAACTACAGCGGCGTCCAGGTGTGCGACCTGAACGACCGAGGCGACGTGCTCTGGACGGTGGCCGACCCCACCACGCTCAAGTGGTCTCTCTACCTCTCCTCCCCCATCCCGGAGCCGGGGGGTGCGGCACTGGTAGCCGCCGCGCTGCTGCTCATGGCCGTCGCTCGGCGCAGGAGGTCACGCAGGGGCAGCGAGCGGGATGCGTGAGCTTCCACCCTCTCGGATGAAAGCGCGAGCAGGCTCGCGCAGTCCCGAAGGCCATCGCCCGACGTTGTGGCTCTCGAGGTAGGTGGCAAGCGGGGGCGCGTTCGACGTCGGCAGTCGCAGCGACTCGGTCGGCAGCCGGGGGTCGTTCTCTGTTTCAACGCCCTGCGTGTTCGGTTAGGACTCTAATACGGGTTGTTCGGGACCACTTGCCAGCGGGAGAGGGGGAGGAACACGTAGTCCGCCCGACCGATGATGCGCCAGCGTTGGACCAGGCCCCAGACCCTACCATCGCTGCTATACGACCGGTTGTCGCCCATCATCAGGTAGTGGTCGGGCGGCAGCGGCTCGGCGGGCAGTGACCACAACTTCTCGCCCAGCTCGCGGCCCTCGCCGAAGAGTCTGTGCATCAAGACGGTGGTGACTTCCACATTCTCCTGCGTGAAGGGGTCGATCTGAATCTCGCGCTGCAGCGAGACGTAATCAGGCAAGTCCTTTCGCCAGACGTCTCGCAGCCAAGCCCGCTCAGAGGGCAACAGCTTCGATGGGTCTAACTTGACCACTTTGAACGCCGCGGGGATTGGCGAACCGAGATATTTCTCTTCGACGGGCTTGCCCTCCCGGTATAGCCGATAGGAACCGCCTCCTTCGTCGCGGATCTCCACCAACATCCCTGGGGTTCCTATGCAGCGCTTGATAAAGTCGGTTTTCCCGATGGGTTGCCCCGGTGTGAGTGCCTCGTCGGGAGCGCGGAACACCACGATCTCGCCCGCCTTCGGGTCCCTGGTGCGGTATACGGCCTTGTTCACCACCAGGTAGTCGCCCTTCAGCAGTGTCTGCTCCATCGACTCGCTCGGGATCCAGAACGTCTGCAGCACGAAGGGTCGGATGACCATGAAGACGAGAATGCCGGCATAGATGATGGCATCTGCGAGGTCCGCCAGGATGTGCAGCACCTTTGCGTTCAGCCCATAGGTCCGCTCACGACCGAGGATCGCACCTGCCCGGACCACCGTCGCGATTACCATCACGATCATCACCGTCGTGAGTTGGGCGCGGGCGATGCTTTCGATGAAGACGGTAAGCCCGGAGGGTCCTTCCGGCATGGGTTAGCGCAGTTCCTTGATGCGAGCGGCCTTGCCAACCTTCTTGCGCAGGTAATAGAGCTTTGCCCTGCGCACCTTGCCGCGCCGCTTCACCTCGAACTTGGCCACGCGCGGGGAGTGAAGCGGGAAGGTTCTCTCGACGCCTATGCCGTGGCTGATCTTCCTTACGGTGACCGTCTCCGCGACGCCGCCGTGTTTGAGGGCGATTACGGTGCCCTCGAAAACCTGGATACGCTCCTTGCCGCCTTCGATGACGCGCACGCTGACGGCCAACGTGTCGCCGGGGCGGATTTCCGGCAAGTCGGTTTTCATGTTTGCGGCGCTCACGGCCGCCAGTAGCTCAGCCTGGCTCATTCTCGTCTCCTTGCACCGTCTCGGCCATCAGCCGGACGTCCTCCGCTGTTATCGGCGCACGCGCAAACAAGTCCGGCCGGAGCCGCCTGGTTCTCAGGAGTTGCTGGGCGCGCCGCCACCGCTGGATGGCCCCATGGTGGCCGGACAATAATACCTCGGGCACGCGCCAACCGTGGTGGCCCTCCGGCCGGGTGTATTGCGGGTAACCCAGAAGCCCCTCTTCGAAGCTGTCCTTTTCGGGCGATTCCTCGTTTCCCAGTACGCCGGGGAGCAAGCGCGTGACCGCATCTATGATGACGAGAGCCGGTATCTCGCCGCCGGTCAGCACGTAGTCACCGATAGACACGCTTTCGTCGGCGAGGTGGTCCGCCACGCGCTGGTCCACGCCGCCGTAGTGGCCGCAAACGATGATGAGCGACGGCTCGTTCGCCCAACGCCGCGCGTCCGCCTGGGTCATCGGCTTGCCCTGTGGCTCGGTCAGGAGGACCCTGCCATTCAAACCGGAGGCTTCTCGGCAGGCGGCGAGCGCCTTCTCGATGGGCTCCACCTTCATCACCATGCCTGGGCCGCCTCCGAAGGGCGAATCGTCCACAGTGCGGTGCCGATCGGGAGTGAAGTCCCGCGGGTCCGTAACGGAAATTTGCACGATTCCATCCTCTTGTGCACGCTTCACCATACTGTACCGTGTGGCCGATCGGATGAGGTCGGGAAAGAGCGTGATCACGTCAATTCGCATGCTAAAGGCATTGTGGCAGCCGAGGTCGTGGGCAGGAAAGCGACGGGTGCGCACGGAAACCGGATTCCACCGCCATGAGCAAGCCAAACGCCTACGTCACCCGATGGATGCCCGAAGAAGCCCTCGACCTCATCCGCGCTCACGCCAATCTTCGCCAGTGGGAGCCCGCCGACGTGCCTGTGCCGCGCGAGACCCTGCTCAGCGAGGCGCGCGAGGCGGAGGGGCTGCTGGTCTTCCTCACCGATCGGATTGACCCCGAGCTGCTAGACGCCGCGCCGAAGCTGCGCGTGGTGTCCAACTGTGCCGTGGGGTTCGACAACATAGACGTACCCGCTTGCACCGCGCGCGGCGTGGCCGTGGGCAACACCCCAGGCGTGCTGACCGAAACCACCGCCGACCTGGCTTGGGCTCTGCTGATGGCGGCGGCGCGACGCATCGGCGAAAGCGAGCGGGTCGTGCGCGGGGGCAGGTGGAAGTCTTGGAGCCTGATGTACATGGTAGGACAGGACGTGCACGGCGCGACGCTGGGCATCGTAGGGATGGGGCGCATCGGGACGGCGGTAGCTCGGCGGGGCCTCGGCTTCGGAATGCGCATTCTGTATACCGACCGATCGGCGAACGAGCAGGCGGAACGAGAGTTGGGTGCACTGCGGGTGAGCCTGGACGATCTGCTCGCCGAGAGCGACTTCGTGTCGGTGCACTTGCCCCTCTCCCACGAGACGCGAAACCTATTCGGGGCCGAGGAGTTCCGAAAGATGAAGCGGACGGCGGTCTTCGTGAACACGGCACGCGGTGGAGTGGTGGATCAGGCTGCGCTCGCTCGCGCGCTCGCTGCGGGCGAGATCGCGGCGGCAGGCCTGGACGTCTACGTGACGGAGCCGCTGCCGATGGACGACCCCTTACTGGGTCTGGAGAACGTGGTGCTGACGCCGCACATCGGATCGGCGAGTGTGCAGACGCGAACGGGCATGGCTCGCATCGCCGCCCAGAATCTGGTAGCAGGCCTCGTGGGTGAGATGCTTCCCCACCCAGTCAACCCAGAAGTTCGGAGGGCGTAGCAGATGCTGCTATCGCTAATACTGGCAATGACACTGAATCAGCAAGTGGACAGAAACATGGTGCCCAACTACCTCGACGCACAGATTCGCCAGCTCATCAAGGGCCGTGCACCGTCCGAGCTGACCGATACGTCGCGCGCTCGATGGAAGGACGAGTTGTTAGGTGCACTAGGGCTTCGCCCGTTGCCAGAAAAGACTCCGCTCGACGCGACAGTGACAGGCAGGCTGGAGCGCGATGGGTACGTGATAGAGAAGGTGGTGTTCGAGCCGCTGCCCAAGTTCTACGCGACCGCTTACCTGTATATCCCTATCAACGGTGGCGGACCATTCCCCGCAGTGGTATGCCCCGTCGGGCACTGGCCACAGAAGAAGCTGCAGCCTGTGGTGCAGGCACGGTGCGTCGGCTTGGCACTGTACGGTTTCGTCGTGTTGTGCATAGACATGCCCGGGTTCTATGGTCCGAACGACGACGAACGCAACTTCCCTGGCAACCACTCCGACTGGAATCTACACCTGGCATCACTACCTCCTCTCGGGCTGATGGTATGGGACGTGGTGCGAGGGATTGACTACCTGCTGACGCGGCCCGAGGTGGACGGCACACGCATCGGCGTGACCGGCGCATCGGGCGGTGGCATGGCTACGATGTATGCGGCGGCCGTGGACGACAGAATCTCCTGCTATGTGCCGGTGTGCTATGCGGTGAGCTACGAAGACAACTACCACAATGGGTGCTATTGCAATCACGTGCCAGGGGTGTTCGGCATTGGCGACCGCAGCGACGTGATGGCGCTTGCCGTCCCACGTCCGGTGCTGCTGATAGGAGCGGAGGAGGACCCGGAGTTCCCGAAACCTGGGCTCGTTCGCTCGCACGAGAAGCTCTCCGCGTTCTACGAGGCTGCAGGCAAGGCCGAGGATTGCCGTATGTTCGTCGCTCCGGGCGGGCACGACTACAGCAAGCCGATGCGCGAGAGCATGTATGGCTTCTTCCGCAAGCACCTGCAGGGCATCGGTGACGGCGGCCCAGCACCCGAACCGCGGGAACTGCCCGCAAAGGACGGAGACCCACCAATCAATGTGGAGGACCCGAATAGCCCGCAATCGTTCTGCTTTCCAGGCGGCAAAGCACCCGCCGATGCGAAATCGCTGCGAGACCTTGCCAAAGAGAAAGCACAGCGGCTGGCAAAGGCTGCCGAAGAGACTGGTCCGGGGAACCTGAAAGCTACACTGCGTAATCGCCTGGTGCGTCTGTATCCGTCTCCCGAGCGCATCCCCCTGCAGGCCGAAGTGACGCGTGAGGCAACGGCCGAAGGCGAACTGTTCCGTGGGTCGTTTCTGGCCGAGCCCGGTCTTCGCATCCCCTTCACCCTGCTGCGCAGACCCGTCGGCATGCAGCCTGTGCGAATCATCTTTTCCGAGAAGGGCCTGAGCGACACGGACGCGGTGCCGACGGAGAGGCGTGAGGAGTTCGCAGAGATGCGATTGGACGGCAGGGGGTTCGGAAGCCTGCCAGGTCTCGACATGCGCTTGGCAACCTACCTAGGGCGACCCGATGTGATCATGTGGGCGTGGGATATCAGTCGTGCGATAGACTATCTGGAATCCCGGCGCGACATCGACATAGAAAACATAGAGGTGTGGGGGTTCGGGCCGGCAGGTGGACAGGTGGCATACCTCGCAGCTCTACTGGATCCACGCATAAATCGTGCGTACGGGCAGCAGACCCTCCGCAGCTACCTCGACTTGTTCGAGCGTGAGGACTTTCCCGGCTATGCGAAACCTGCGAGGATGCTAGAGGTAGCCGACATACCGCTAATGAGGAAGGCGCTGCATGAAGATCAGTGAGTTGCTTCTGCATCCCGTCGCCACACGACGGCATACTGGCCTGCTCAGTTATCATGTGATCGTCGAGCTGCGGACGGCGGATGGTGCCGTTGGGTGGGGCGAGATGTCGGACCTAGGCCACCTACCTCTGTACGTGCCCGACCTTGCGGACCTGCAGCGCACGCTGAACGATCTCCTGGTAGGTGAGGACCCACACCGGATATCTCTTTTGAACGCCCGCATGCTGCAAGCTTTCCCCGAGCAGGTGTATGTGTACGACATGGGCGCCGTGATTCGATGCGGAGTGGACATGGCGCTGCACGACGTGGTGGCGCGGTCGTTGGGAGTGCCGGTGAGCACCTTGCTGGGTGGCAGGTGCCGGGATCGCTTTCCCGTTTGTTACCCCATCTTCCGCATCACCACGGAAGAGCAAGTCGAGGAGAGTCTGCAGACGGTGCGGCAGCGCATCGCGGAGGGCTACAACGCTTTCCGACTCTACGTGGGTCGGCGCCCGGACCTAGACGAACGTTTCTGTGCACAGTTTCGCAACGAGCATGGCAACAAGGTTACGCTGAAGTCGCTGGACTTCAGCAACATACTACCATGGAAGGAAGCGCTTGCAGTAACACGGAGGTTGCTGCAGTACGGCCCGTTGCTCGTGGAAAGCCCAGCGCTGAGACACGACTACGAGGGCTTCGCGGAGTTCCGGCGAGCGTGTCCTTTGCCCGTTAGCGAGCACGCGTATTCGCGCGTGCACGTGATGGAGATGATTCGCCACCGCAGCATTGACATTCTGAATGTAGCGCTAGTATTCATCGGCGGCTTCGAGGCTGCGCTGGGCATGATGCGCGTCGCACAAGCGGCCGAGCTACCATGCTTGATAGGTACCACGCAGGAGCTATCGCTGGGCACTGCAGCTCAAGCACAGTTAGGTGCCGTGGCACCGAACCTGGAGTATATCTCCGATTGCAGCGGCCCGCGGCTGTATGCGGACGATGTGTGCGCCGAGCGGGTGCGATACGAGGACTCGCATGTGGTAGTGCCGGAGGGACCGGGGCTGGGGCTGGTGCCCGATCCTAGCTTGCTGGCATCGCTGAAGTCGGCACTGCGCGCACCTTCGGAGAGTGCGGTGTCCGCCAATCTCGACCGGACGACGGCGGTCGACACATCGTCACCCTCTTCTCGCTACGGCGGATAGGGAGTCAGGACATGCTCGCCACCCGGCCCGAGGAGCATGATCTGAGCGTGTAGACGAGTCATCACGCGCGAGAGAAGAAGGCATCACACCTACACCTGAGCGGGGACATCATCCCACTCTGCGACGACTCGGATTACTGACACTACCAGACCGATGGGATATGCAGCGCTTTCAGAATAGCTCGAGCGGTTGGTAGTCCTTGCCTAGGAGTGAGCCTGCGTCGGCGGCGAGCCACTGCGAGAGTACGCTCGCGTACACCCGTCGGAAGTCCACCGAGTGCTTCAGGTCGCCGCGGTCCAGATCGTCCAGAGAGGGGTAGGTGCCGTGCAATCCGGCCTTTACGGCGCCGCCTGCCACGAACATAGGACCTGCTGCACCGTGGTCCGTTCCAGCCGATGCGTTTTCCTGCACTCGCCGCCCGAACTCGGAAAACACTAACACCGCCACCTTGTCCGCCTTACCCATGTGCACAATCTCCAGCAGGAACGCATCGAGTGCGTCGCCGAACTGTCGCAACAGTTTCTCGTGCTGGGCGGCCTGAGCAGAGTGCGTATCGAAGCCTCCTACCGAGAAGTAGATCACTCTCGTACCGGGCGACACGGCGATAAGGTGTGCGATCTGCCGGAATCCCCTCCCGAAGGCATCTTGTCCGTACGATCCCACCGGTTCGTACTTGGACAGGTTGCGATTTAGTTCGGCCATCGCGTTCAGTGCAGATTTGGTGGCGGCCTGTACATCGCGCATCGCAGAACCTTCCGACGCATCCATGCCTTGGATTGCACGCAGAGCCGCCTCGGCATCCGTGTCACCGATCATCGCCTGGATGTCTGCCAGCGATGCGAAGGTGGGTACCGAGACGTTGCGAGCGTTGAGTGCCTGCTCCTTCTGCACACCCAACGCGAGAGCCAATACGGGGTTCTTCGGGCTCCCCACATCGTCGAGGTACCTTCCGAGCCATCCATACCGCTCATCGGTGTCCGTACTGGCGGTCTGCCATATCTCCATCGAACGGAAGTGCGAACGGTTCGGATTCGGATAGCCGACCCCATTCAGGATCGCGAGATGCTTTCGATCCCAAACCTTCTTCAGACCTGTTAGTGCTGGATGCAGCGCTAGGTCCTCGGAGATAGGTATGCCCGCGCCGTCTTTCACCGCCAACACCGGACGCATCTCGTAGTAGCGCTTCTGGGTGTAGGGTATCACGGTATTGAGACCATCGTTGCCGCCCGTCAACTGGCAGACTACCAGAGTCCGATCAGAAGGCATCTTCCCGCCTTGTGCGACGCGGAGCGTGTCGGCGCGCACTATTTTGGCGAGCCACGGGGGAGCCACCGCACCCACTGCGATAACCGTGGCGCTCTTCTTTAGAAACTCTCGTCGCGTTAGGTGCTTCGACATTCCTATCTGCCTCCAGCCTTTCGTCGGACAAACCAACCTAGCAGAACTGGTACTCCGGACTCGCAAACACGAGGCGTGCCACGCCGCGCGCGATTCCTTGGCTCTTCGCCGTGTCGCTCAGTGCGGACGTGCCACCTGCTTTGTTCACCGTTTCTACCAGTATCTGTCTCTTCTCGCGGGGCAGCCGTGCGTCTAGCACTTGCAGCGCCTTGTCTACTGCTCGCTCTACGCTTTCGTGCGGCCCTTCGCCGAACAGCGCTTGGGCTGGGACCCCACGTCCCACCCGAGTTCCCGTTGACGGTGCGAACAGCATGTCTGCGAGCTTTATCCGCTCCACCATCGTGGCGGAGTTGATCCAGGCTGCACCGCCGTCCCAGCCGGCCACGCTGGGCGGGTAAAGCAGCTGCTGCCCCATTCGCGCCATCGCTTGTTCCAGACTCCTCCCGACAACAAGCCCTCGGAGGCCCGCGGTCCGGTTCTGACGAAGAGCCCGGGCAAGCATTTCTCCGATGCCGAGCGCACGTGCGGTGCCCACCACAAAGTCCACTGGGGACTTGTATAGAGCCCGCTCCGCCTTGTCGGAGTAGAACTCCTTACTAGTCAATATATAACGGATTGCGGCTTTTACGCTGTATCCGCTCTGAAAAAACCTCTCGGATAGCACGCGAATCACGGATTCCTCTGGGTCGGGATAGGCAAAGAACTCCCACAGCTTCTTGCAGATGTACCTGCGGCTGGCGGGATGCTCCACGAGAATACGGCAGATATCTTCGCCGTCGAACGCGCCCTCTTGACCCAGCACCTTCTTCGTGCCTCCATCGTGCAGCCGGGGCCGCTTGACGAAAGTAGCCATCGGAAGTGCATCTCCCTCACCGACGTTTGATTGCGGTCGTTGGATGCTCCATCCGGTGAAGGCACGGGCCGCTTCCTGTATGTCGGCCTCCGTGTAGTTACCCTCGCCGAGCGTGAATAGCTCCATGATCTCGCGGGCGTAGTTCTCGTTCGGACGTCCCCGCACGTTGGTCTGGGTGTCTAAGTACAAAATCATGGCCGGGTCCTTAGACACTTCTGTCAGGATCGTCCGGAAGTCGGAGAGCGCGAGCCGGCGAAAGAGTTGGTTCTGAGCATACAGCATATTGCCCGACGTCACCTTCTCGCCGCTGCACGCGAAGTGGTCGTGCCAAAACAGCACCATCTTCTCCTGGAGCGGCCTTCGGGTCAGGAGCATTCTAGCGGTCCACCAGAGGGCCACGACGGGTGGGGCGAGCCTGCCCTCCCTAGCGAGCGGCTCGATTGGGAGATCGAACCCTTCTTCCAGCTTCTCGAAGTCGAGGAGGCGGTCCACCGCGCCCTCCACGCCGAGCTTCTCGAGTTCCTCGACCTCGCTCACGCTTGCGCCGAAGCTCGCCCTTCGCAACAAGTGGGAGACCTTATCCCGTGTCGTCTGCAGTGCCATCTATTTCTGCCTCGCGAGCCTCGCCGGAAGGAGTTAGCGAGGCTAACCAATACCGCTTTGACGACAATCGGTGCCACAAGTTCACTCGGCCGCAGAGCGTCCTGAACAGTGCGTTGCCGAGTTTCTGACAGCCTACTCGTGCACGCGGGAGAAGTGCACCACCGTCACCAAGTGATGCGGTGTAATCACGTCGTCGTAGATGCGCGATAGCAGCCCGATCACATCGTCGTGGGTTCGGAACTCAGGATTCTCGCGCTCGATGTCCCTGGGCGACAGCTCCTCCAGCGGCTTCACCTCCACCCGATCTATGATCGCAGTGTACAGCTTTTGGCGCCGCCCGAATCGCCGACCGATGGTCACCCAAACGAGCTGACCCTCGGTGTACTTTTTCGACTTGTCGCCGAGGCGAATGGTCGCGGTCTTGCGGTCATTCCGCAGGACATCTCCATAGATATCCGAGTAGAAGTTCAAAGCGAACATCCGACATCCAACCTTCCGGAATAGCGGCCGCGACTACGGCCGCGCGGGCGGAAGTCCCGGTTTTCCCCCATCGGCTCTAATCTTCGGCGGCAACCCCTCCGATCTCCTCCCTCGCTGTCCTGCAGAGCACGTGAAAATGCGGGCTTGTGAATATTTAGCTAGGGCAAATAACCCTACAACCCGCACTCTGTTCAGACAGAACTAGACGGAAGAAGCGCCAAGTGAAACCATTTTCTTACGCATCCGGTGTTGCCGAAGCCGAAATGATAACGCTATAATACTCTCGGTCTTGTAGAAGACGCAGCAGGTGCGCGCCCGCGGCCCGTCGCTGCGGAGACAAGGCGCCGGCCGAAGAAGACGGCGTCTGGGCTGGGGGCGGAGCCACCTGGGGGAGATAACCATGCAGAACCATGTGCACGGCCCCGCTGCGGTGAGAATGCGTGTCGCAATCGCGGACTCCCTGACCCTCTGCCGAGACGGCATGGTGAGCTTGCTATCTGGGTATCCGCATATCACCGTGGTGGGTAGTACCGGTTCGAGCTGCGACGTGGTCGAGATGTGCAAAGACGCACAACCCGACATCCTGCTGCTGTGCGCCACGATAGCCGACGAGATGACGCGCGGCCAATTCGAGGCGATCGCATCCCAGGCACCCACGTGCAGTGTCGTCCTTCTGGCCGATGATCCGATCCGGCTGACCCCCAGCACCATCCCCCCGAGGGTGCGAGGAATCTTGCAACGGTCCGACAGCACTGAGAATCTACTCAAGGCGCTCGGAGTTGTCGCTTCCGGCAAGACGTGGGGGTTGTTGGATGGCACGCAGCCGATAACGACGCGGTCGCGCCGAGGGAATTCAGGGCTAAGCCACCGAGAGAAAGACATCGCGGCCCTCGTTGCGCAAGGGCTCTCCAACCGCGAGATCGCTTTAAAGCTGGAACTCAGCGAGCAGAGCGTCAAGAACCTAGTGAGCCGCATTCTGAAGAAGCTGGGCCTGAACAACCGCGTGCAGATCGCCATGAAGTGCTGGCCCAACTAGGGCTCTGGTATCCTGCCAGCCGATGAGTGACGAGGACCGGCCGAGCCTGCGCTCCACGCCATCTGCAGGCGCCCTTCGAGCGCGGGTACTGACCGCGGCCGTTGCTGCACCGCTGGCAATCCTGGTGGTGGCTGTTCCCGGCGGGCTTCCCTTCATCATCCTCCTGGCAGTCGTGTTCGTATCGGGGTTCCTCGAAGCCTTCCGGCTGTTGCAGGGCGGCGCAGTTTCTCGAGCAACCCTCACCATCCTTTACCTCGGTGTCCCGCTTGCTGCATTCGCCTACCTGCGGATTGCGCCGCCAGGCGACTGGTCGCCCGCGTTGGGCCTGGAGCCGGGTGCCCGCCTGGTCCTCACGCTGCTGATCACTACGTGGGCCGGAGACACGGCGGCCTACTTCGTCGGACGCAGTCTGGGCAAGCACAAGCTGGCGCCGCGGGTTTCTCCCGGCAAGACCTGGGAAGGCGCCGTCGCCAACTTGGTGGCAAGCGTTGCGGTCGCGCTCGGCCTCGCCCATCTTGCCCATCTGGGCGTGGCATGCGGCCTCACCATTGGGCTGGCGGTCGGAGTGCTGGGGCAGGCGGGCGACCTGTTAGAGTCGGCGATCAAGCGTCGGGCCAGAGTGAAGGACTCGGGAACGCTGTTTCCTGGTCACGGCGGCATCCTGGACCGGATAGACAGCCTTCTGCTCCCCGCCCCCTTCGTCGCACTGGTCTTGCCTCTATTGAGAACCTAGCCCCTCGTGAGCGCGCCGATATGGGCGAGCAGCACAGTCGGGCTCGGCTCAACCACAGTTACCTGCTTGTCCGAGCGACGCGAAAGTTCCGCAGCCGGGATGTCGTCGAGGAGCAGGCCTTCCGCGTTCACGCACACCGACGGCACGAACACAGTGTCCCGCACGTCGGGCTGGGCCATTCGCTCGATCATATCTGCTCCCGTCATCAGCCCCGCCACGTTGATGAGCGGGCCGAAAAAGTGGTTCTCCACCACGCACACGTTCAGCGAGATGCCTTCGATCCGCGACGCAGCCTCGGCGAAATCTCGAATCACGCTCGCAGGCAGGGGGGAGGTTAGGATGGATGCCGAGATCGGCCTCTCTGGAGGGCGAGCCCGTCTCAGCGCCGCCCGCGCTTCGTCTATGAACTTGCGACAGGTGCCGATGCCGTCTTCGTACTGCGGAAAGTCCTCGTACCACTTGCGCGGCGGGTAGGGCTTGCCTGCATAGAAGAACCACTCGTCGGAAGGGAACACGAAAGCCGTGCCGATTCGGGACAGCATCTCGGCGCGTAGGCCCTCTGCCTGCTTCAACAACTCCGCTGCGTACTCTGCATCCACTGGGGTCAGCTTTGTCAGCCGCTCGCGATGCTTCGTGAGCCCGACCGGCACCAAAGCTACCGACAGCACGCCGGCGCTACGTCCGGATACGCGAGGGTGGAGTGTTGCCAGCTCGTGCACGGTTCGGTCCAGAGCCGCGCCGTCGTTCCAACCCGGGCACAGCACCACTTGCGCGTGGCTGTCAATCCCGTTCTCGGCAAGAGTCGCGAGTTGGTCGAGCACCGGTGCAGGCTCCTTGCGTCCCAGCATGCCTCCTCGCAGGACAGGGTCCGTGGCGTGCACCGAGACGTACATCGGAGATAATCCTTCGCGACAGATACGCTCGAACTCGTCTTCTTTCAGGTTCGTGAGCGTCACGTAGTTGCCGTGAAGGAAGGACAGGCGGTAATCGTCGTCCATTAGGTACAGCGAGCGGCGCATCCGCTTAGGCATCTGATGGATGAAGCAGAAGACGCACTTGTTGTTACACGTGTGGATTTTGTCGCCCAGCTCGAACCGGAACTCGATCCCCAGGTCCTCCCCGAACTCCCTGCAAACCGTGACATTGAACGTGGTCTCGCCACGGCGCACCCGAAGCACGAACTCGGGCTCTGCGGTCTCGAATCGGAGCTGTATCACGTCCTGCAGTGGCGTGCCGTTAGCCGCCTCTAGCACGTCTCCAGCACGCAGTCCCGCCCGCTCCGCCGCACTGCCCCGCGCGACCTCGGCGATCTCCAGCCCCCCGCCCTGAACCACAGCCCGTTCTGACACGAAGCGGGAGTATACCGGGCCATATGGGAGTACTCTATTGCCATGCCCGAAATAGTGGAGGCTGTCAAAGCATTCTGGCGCATCCACGGGCTCGGTCCCGGTCGCGTTGTAGTGGGGTTCTCGGGTGGGGCGGACTCCACGGCACTGCTCCACGTCTTGTCTAGCCTGTCCGCAGAGCTCGGCGTGCGACTCATTGCCGCGCACCTTCACCACGCGATGCGCGGGGAAGAAGCCGACGCAGACGCAGAGCACTGTGCCGGAGTCGCTCGGAGGCTCGGCGTGCCGTTTCACGTACGGAGGATAGATGTTATCGAGCTTGCCAGAGAGCGAAAGCTGAACATAGAGGAAGCAGGGCGCGTCGCGCGCTACGAGTTCCTGGAGGCGGTACGGCAAGAGGCCCAGGCCGACTACATCACCACGGGGCACACTCTGGACGACCACGCAGAGACCGTGATCATGCACTTGATGCGAGGCGCCGGCCTGCGAGGGCTGCGAGGCATAGCCCCCATCCGTGGAACGCTGCTTCGGCCTCTGCTCGCTGTCACGCGCGCTCAGACTGCCCGTTACTGCGAGAGCAACGGCCTGCGAACGGTCGTGGATCGCACCAACTTCGAGCTAGGTCGAGAAAGAGCCGGGCTGCGGCATCGTCTGACCACGGCGGTTACCGAGAGCTATAAAGAGTACTCCTTCCGCTCAATCGCCCGCCTATCCGAGATCATCGCCGCGGAGGACGAGTTGCTTGCCACCCTGACGGACGACGTGTTCCGCTCGCTGAAGGCCCCTCAGCCTTCGTGGGTGGAGAGCCTAGGCATTCGACCGTTGGAGGTGGCGCTGAACGCCGAAGGGATTAAGGCTCAGCCTATCGCGGTGCAGAGGCGCTTGATCCTTCATGCCATCGAGTATCTGCAGCCCAGTCACGAAGCGGGGTTCAAGTTTGTGGACGCGGTCCGTGAGGCGCTGGCCCGTGGGGTCGAGTCCGGCTTCAACGTACCCACCAGCAACGTTGGGATCGCGACGACGCCAGAGACACTCCGAGCATGGGTGAAATGGCAAGCAACCAGTTACCGACTGACGCTGATCCCGGACCGGCCCGTACGAATTCCCGTCTTGGACTTCGACCTCGTGCTGCGTGAGGGGGAGTCCAAACCGTGCCCGTGCAGGTCTCAGGCATGTCTCGACCGACAATCCTTGAAGGGTGACTTGTACGTCGAGCCGTACGCTCCTGCTAAGTACCGCCCCGTGGGCGGAAAGGCCGCGAGGCCCATCAAAGACCTCCTGTGGGAAGCCGGTGTGCCGGAGCGGATGCGCCCTCACATCCCGGTAGTCCACGATGAGCTGGGACCCGTGTGGGCCTTCGGCTGCAGGGCTGCAGAGCGGGCCGTCTCTACGTCGCGAACGACGGTAAGCCTGCTAGTTTCTGGCGTACCGAAGGACCCGGCGGTATAATGCCCGCGCACGCAAGCGGATGGTCGGCGTAACCGTAGTGCCTCGCAGTACGTACGAGAAACTGGGTGTACGTCTCGCCTGGCGGAGGTGTTTTTGAGTCGGAGCGCTAGAACCTTTTTCATATTGGCTGCCGTTGGCATCGTGCTCTTCTACGTCTTCATTTCCGGTAAGGGCGGAATTGGGGCCTTTGGAAACCACGTAACCGAGATCTCTCAGGCCAACCTCATTGAGTATCTCAACAACGCGAGCGTAAAGAGCGGCGAGATATCGAACGATACCTTCACCGGTACGCTGAAGGACGGCACCAAGATACGAGCCCGCGTGCGGTACCCTTACTCCGACGAGCTGAATGCGGCGCTGGACAAGTCGCCCCAGGTGAAGGCCGTGGGTTCGGCGCTATCCGAAGCGTGGTTACCCCTGCTCACCTCACTCATGCTGCCGATCGGCTTGGCCCTCGCCTTCTGGTTCTTCATCTTCCGACCGGCTCAGCAGTCGGGGAACCAGGCCCTTTCGTTCGGTCGAAGTCGAGCGCGGCGATTGGGGGAGAACGTTCCCAAGACCACCTTCGCCGACGTTGCGGGCGTGGAAGAGGCCAAGCAGGAACTCAGCGAGATCGTCGATTTCTTGCGCAATCAGAAGAAGTACGTAGCCGTCGGTGCGAAAATCCCTAAGGGCGTGCTGCTGCTCGGCCCTCCAGGTTGCGGAAAGACTCTCCTCGCACGTGCGGTAGCTGGCGAAGCGGGCGTCCCGTTCTTCCACATCTCCGGCTCCGACTTCGTCGAGATGTTCGTGGGTGTCGGCGCCGCGCGAGTCCGGGACCTGTTCGAGACGGCCAAGGCGCACCGACCCAGCCTCATCTTCGTGGACGAGATCGATGCCGTGGGACGCCAACGTGGCGCGGGCCTCGGTGGTGGACACGACGAGCGAGAGCAGACCCTGAACCAGCTCTTGGTAGAGATGGACGGCTTCGACCCGAACATCGGAGTGATCCTGCTAGCTGCGACCAACCGCCCCGACGTGCTGGACCCGGCACTGCTTCGTCCCGGACGCTTCGACCGCCAGGTGGTAGTGGACGCGCCGGACCAACTCGGGCGCGAGGCCATCCTGAAAGTGCACGCGAAGGGCAAGCCTCTCGCGGAAGATGTGGACCTGTCCGTGCTCGCCAAGCGAACGTCCGGCATGACCGGCGCGGACCTCGCGAACGTCCTGAACGAAGCTGCGCTGCTGGCAGCCCGCAAGGACCAGACCGAGATCCGGATGCAAAACGTGGAAGAAGCGCTGGACCGAGTGATCGCCGGTCCCGAGCGCTCCAGCCGCGTGATGGACCCGAAGGAGCGCGAGGTGGTCGCCTACCACGAGGCGGGCCACGCCATCGTCGGGGAGATGATGGAACATGGGGACCGCGTGTATAAGATCACGATCTTGCCACGGGGCATGAGCCTCGGTTCCACGTGGATGCTCCCGGATCGCGACCGCCACAATCGCTCGCGCAGCGAGCTGCTGGACATGATCACTGGTCTGCTGGGCGGGCGCATCGCCGAAGATCTGGTGTTCAACGAGACCACGACCGGGGCGCGAGAAGACCTGCAGCGAGTGACGGAGTTGGCACGCGCCATGGTGTGCGAGTACGGCATGAGCGAGAAACTCGGCACGCTCACCTTCGGACGCCGACACGGCAACCCATTCCTGGGCCGAGACATCATGGAGGATCGCAACTTCAGCGAGGACGTCGCGCGGGCCATAGACCAGGAAGTGCGCGAGATCGTGGACAGCTGTCACCGCAGGGCCACGGAGATCCTGACCGCGAATCGTGACAAACTCGATGAACTGGTGAAGGCACTGCTGGAAAAGGAGACGATCGGGCGCGAAGAGTTCCTAGCAATCTTGAAGGGCGCCGTTACGCCCGAGGGCACTCGCGTCGAGGAGCGATTGGCAGGTACCGAAAGTCCGGTCACGAAGCAGGATTCGGAGCCCGAGGATGCGAGCGTGCGAATCAAGCAGGGCCGTCCCGGTTTAGAGCCCGGCCCAGCCTAGCGAGCCTCCGCAAAGTTTCGGAACCCCGGCGATGACATCGACTACTTGCCGCCGCAGATCGCAGTGGCGGGCCGGCGGTATGGTACCACCCGGAGTGTCACGCGGAGACCGCAAAGGGTTCGCGGAGATCGCAGTACAAAAGCCTCCCTCGAGAGCCGACCCCGAAATCCGTGCGCAGCGCAGATCGAGCCCTCACCCCGACCCTCTCCCCGCTGCACAGAACGGGGAGAGGGAGGGGCAATTACTACTCGACAGTGACCGGTTCCTTCTTCTCTGGGCCGCCACCGGACTCGGTGCGATCGTCCTTCCGGAAGAAGATGCGCCCGTCCTCATCCATGTCGGCCAGAATCGTGTCGCCTGCTGAGAACCTGCCGAGCAGGATCTCCTCGGACAGCGGGTCCTCCACGTATTTCTGCACCGAGCGTCGGAGCGGGCGTGCGCCCATGTTCGGGTCGTACCCTTCCTTTGCCAGGAACTGCTTCACCGAATCGGTCGCGGCAAAGCTGAGGTTCCGCGCGTGTGCCTGCTGGTTCACGCGCTCCAGCATCAGGTCCACGATCTGCAGGATTTCTTCTTGTGTCAGTGCATGGAACACGATCACCTCGTCCACGCGGTTTAGGAACTCCGGACGGAAGAGCTTCTTCATCTCCTCCATCATCTTGGTTTTCATGCGCTCGTATGCCTTCGGGTCGGCGGGGTCCTCGCGCGTATCGCGGAAGCCCATGCCCGCATCCGCCCCGATGGGCTTCACGCCCACGTTCGAGGTCATGATGACTACCGTGTTCCGGAAGTCCACGATTCGGCCCTGCGAGTCGGTCAGGCGCCCGTCCTCCATCACCTGCAGAAGGATGTTGAACACCTCGGGGTGCGCCTTCTCGATCTCGTCCAACAGCACCACGCTATACGGGTTGCGGCGCACTGCCTCGGTTAACTGACCGCCTTCATCGTAGCCCACGTATCCAGGAGGCGCACCGACCAGCCTACTGACGGCGAATCGCTCCATGTACTCGGACATGTCGATTCGGATAAGGCTGTTCTCATTGTCGAACAGGTACTCGGCCAGCGCGCGAGCCATCTCGGTCTTGCCGACACCAGTCGGTCCGAGGAAGATGAAAGTGCCCATCGGGCGCTTGACATCCTTCATGCCGCTGCGCGCGCGCCGCACGGCTCGGCTCACTGCGCCCACGGCGTCGTCCTGTCCGATGATGCGTCGGTGCAGTTCCTCTTCCATGCGCAGCAGCTTCTGGCTCTCGGCCTCCACCAATCGGGACACGGGGATTCCGGTCCAGCTCTGCACGATGTGCGCGATCTCGTCTTCACCCACAATCGGGTTCTCCGAGATGTGCTCCTTCCACGAGGTCATGCGCTCGTCGAGCTTCGCCTTCAGCTCTTCCTGCTCGGCCTGGAGCTTGACAAGTCGCTCGTCGAACTCGTTCTTGCGACTGAGTGCCTCGATCTCGCGCTGCAGGGCGTCCAATCTGCCCTTTTCTTGTCGCAGTTCGAGCGGCGGCAGGGTGAGCTGCAGCCGTACGCGCGAAGCCGCCTCGTCAATCAGGTCTATCGCCTTGTCGGGCAGTGTGCGGTCGGTGATGTAACGATTCGAGAGCCCCACGGCTGCCTCGATTGCGTCGTCTCGGATGTCTACCTTGTGGTGCGACTCGTAACGGTCCCGGAGCCCCTTGAGGATGTCCACGGCCTCTTCGTAGGAAGGTTCGCGCACCTGCACGGGCTGGAAGCGCCGCTCGAGCGCGGCGTCTCGCTCGATGTACTTGCGGTATTCGTCTGCGGTGGTGGCTCCGATGCACTGTAGTTCGCCACGCGCGAGGGCGGGTTTCATGATGTTGCTGGCATCGATTGCACCTTCCGCAGCACCTGCACCTACCAGCGTGTGAAGCTCGTCTATGAACAGGATGACTTCGCCCTGAGCGCGTCGCACCTCTTCCATCACGCGCTTCATGCGCTCCTCGAACTCGCCGCGATACTTGGTGCCTGCTACCAACCCGGCCAGGTCCAGAGCAACGATGCGGCGGTCCTTGAGTTGATCGGGCACGTCGTTCGAGACGATGCGCTGAGCCAGACCCTCGGCGATAGCTGTCTTGCCGACGCCCGGTTCGCCGATGAGGCAGGGATTGTTCTTCGTGCGGCGGGCAAGGATCTGCATGACCCGCTCGATCTCGGTGTGGCGGCCGATCACGGGGTCCAGCTTGCCCTGACGTGCGTATTCGGTCAAGTCCCTACCGAACTCGTCCAGTGTCTGCGTGTTGCGCCTGCGCGGCGAATGGGATGCAGGTACGTTGGTGGATTCGTTCTCCTGAAGCGACATGACCTCACGGCGCGTCTTCTCCAAATCCACGTTCAGCTTGGACAGCACACGTGCGGCCAGGCCCTCGCCTTCGCGGATCAGTCCCAGCAACAGGTGCTCGGTGCCGATGTAGTTGTTGTTGAGCTGCCGTGCCTCGTCGTAGGCCAGGTCGATCACGCGCTTGGCCCTCGGAGTGAGCTGCATCTCCTGAGCGGACCGAGACTCGCCTCGCGGAAGCTGGCGCTCGATCTCGGTGCGAAGCCTGCTGAGACTAATGCCCATCCGGTCCAGAACGCGAGCAGCCACGCTGTCCGCCTCTCGAACAAGACCAAGTAGGAGATGCTCGGTACTAACGTATCCCTCGCCGAAGCGCTGAGCCTCCTCTTGTGCAAAGAAAACTACTTTGCGCGCTCTCTCAGTGAAGCGCTGCCACATGATGTACCCCCTTGGACCCTTCCCGAACCTCTTTGTCGGAGTAGGTCCGGTCCGCGATTTCCCGAGTTGTCCTTCCCTGGTTCGCCGCTTCGAATCTACCTGATTGGCCTCGTCAGGCCAACCCAGCAGGGGGACGTGCCCAGTCCCCGCATCAAGTAGGACGAAGCGACGCCCAGGACCGTTCGCATACGTCCCACTGGCTACCTACCGGGAATCCTGGCCTTCTTCCCTGTACCAGTGCCGAGCGATCTTGTCCTAATCGCCTATCCAATAGGTTAGGATCGCCCACTTCTGCTACGTTTCGCAAGTCAGATTGGATGCCTCGATGCCTGCCAAGCATTCCCCGCAGACTCGTAGGTGGGCCTCACCTGATTGGCACCGGCGAGCGCGCCGGCCGATGGTGCCAACGGATGCCCTGAAGGCCTATTCCATGCCTCGGTCCGAATCGGCGACAGATGCTGCGGCTCCTGCGGATGCTCTGGTCACGCCGCCCAGAAATGAGGGCCGGATTGGTGAGCAATCATCCTCTACCCTCCGGATACCTTGCCGGCCAGGCAGTCATTCCTACGGGTGCTCGTCAAGAAACGGTTGCCGCCGAGCACATCGGCGGCAACCGGCAGCGTAGCCCGTACAGGGCACAGTTTCGGATTTGGGCTAGAACTTCTCTCCCACGGTCGTGGTCAGCTCTCGGAACCGCTGCGTGATTTGCTTGGTGACGGGGCCGGGATGCCCATCCCCGATGGTCCTGCCGTCCAGCTTCACCATGCCGATGATCTCGGCTGCGGTACCGGTAAGAAAGGCTTCGTCCGCGTTGTAGACGTCGAACAGAGACAGTCTCTCCTCTACCACGTCCATCCCCATCTCGGCTCCGATGGAGAGCGCAGTGTCGCGTGTGATGCCGCGGAGGATGCCGCAACTCGCGGTGGGCGTCGAAAGCCGGTTACCCCGCACCACGAACAGGTTGTCACCGGTACCCTCGGCGACGGTTCCCTCCACGTTGAGCATGATCCCCTCGCCAGCGCCCTGGGAGTTCGCCTCGATCTTGGCCTGTATGTTCGCCACATAGCGCCCGATCGTCTTGATCCGCGGGTCGAGACACTGCGGGGGGAATACCCGCGTGGAGCAGGTAATGGCAGTCAGGCCCGTTTCGTACATCTCGGGTGTGTACAGCCGAAGGTGGCTGATCATCACCATCACGTTCGGCACCTGCTTGATGTTTCGCGGGTCCAGCCCCAGACCGGTTCCGCGAGTCACGTTCAGGCGGATGTATCCATCCGATATCCCAGCTTGCGCACAGGTGTCGAGCACGATCTTCCGCAGTTCCTCCTTTGGCATCATGCCCTCGATGGACAGGGACTTGATGCCTTGGTACAGCCGGTTCAGGTGCTCGTCCAGCTTGAAGATGTTTCGGCTGTAAATGCGAATGCCCTCGAATAGGCCATCACCATACAGATGGGCATGGTCACCGACTTTGGTGACCGCCTTCTCCAGGGGACAAACTTCTCCATTCAACCAGACCAGGGGACCCGTGCTTACAGGGGCAACCACCGCTTGTGTCTCTCGACCGCTCATTATCGCCATATCTCCTCCTCGTTGAGGTACGTCGGTTGTGCTGAACCAGACCTCGACAGAGAGCGACTCTGCATCTCCGCCGGCGTCGTGGGGCGTTCAAGACATTCCAATGTTACCAGAGAAACGCCCGTTCCGCACCAGCAAAGAACCTGTACCATCGGCATTGCAGGGGTGTAGGATCGGATCGTGTGCGCAAGATACACGATGAGCCCGCCGATTGATGCTCTATCGAAGTTCTACGGAGTGTCTGGAACAATCCAAACGGGGAGGCACCGGAGACCTGCAATGCTCTTGGCGACCGAGCTGAACGAGACGATGGCGCTCATTCACGACCGCATGCCGGTGCTTTTGAGGCCGGAGGACTACGATACCAGGATAGCGCCAAGCCCGAACGCCCGCTCGGGCTGCTCCAGTCCTCCCGGCGGCGGCAATGGAAGTCCGGCCGGTCAGCACCTACGTGAACAACCAGAGGAGTGTGGGCCCGGAGTGCATCCGGGCGGTTACTTAGGTCACTTCCCAGACGCCGGCGGGGTTGCGCTCGGCCCAGTCGGCAAGCAGGGCGCACACGTGGCCGACATTGCCTTCGGTCGGCTCGTTGTAGTCCACGGTGCGCTCTGTGCCGAGCCTTTGGACGGCATCCCTTAGGGCATTCAGGGTTACGGCACCCGTCTGGCCGGCTAGTTTGTAGAACGGGTACACGTCGGCGAAGGACCGGCTGACGATCAGCAGGGTCCCGTGTGCGCCTCCCTCCACTATGGGGTACGGCTGCCCGCTATTCGGTTCTCGAAGCGATATCTCCACGTCGACTATCTCCCTCGATGTTCTCCAGTTCCGTACGAACGCTCCCCGTTCCGGGTGCGACTTCGCTTGTGCCAAATTGCTCAAAGGGCCCTATGCCAAGCTCAGTCGAGGCTACTGCATAGGGTAACGTACCCGAGGCGATGGGTGTGAGCGGACGGACCTAGCAATGGGCAGGGCCGAAGTGGACCGGTGAGTTCGGATGTAAGACTGGAGTCGCCGACCCGCTGTAGACACCCAGCCATCTGGAAAGGACTGCAGGCGATGTTAGAGGCTTTGCTCACACCGAAATCGGTCGCAGTGATCGGCGCATCGCGTACCCCCGGCAAGGTCGGCTACGCGATTGTGGACAACCTGAGGAAGGGTGAGTTCGAAGGGCCGGTCGTACCCGTCAACCCCAGCGCGGACGAGGTCTGTGGGTTCCGGTGTTACCCGGACCTCAAGAGCTACGGCGAGCCCATCGAGTTGAGCGTGGTCGCAGTACCGACGCCTGCGGTGAAGGCTGCCGTCGAAGCGTCGGTGCAGGCGGGCGCACAAGCAATTATTATCATCACCGCCGGATTCCGCGAGACGGGCGCCGATGGGGCCAAGCTGGAGCACGAGATCGCCACCTACTGCACCTCGCGCGGCGTTCGGGTGATGGGGCCGAACTGCCTGGGCCTGATCAACACGCACCACAAGCTAAACGCTTCCTTCGCTACCCAGATGCCACTCACGGGGGGGATCTCCGTCGTCTCGCAATCCGGCGCGCTGTGTACGGCCATCCTGGATTGGGCCGCCGGGAGGCTGCTGGGTCTGTCCAAGCTGATCAGCATGGGCAACAAAGCCGATTTGACCGAGACTGATTTCCTGGCCGCTCTCGCCGACGATCCGGATACTAAGGTCATCGTGCTCTACCTGGAGAGCATCACGGACGGCAACCAATTCATCCGAGTTGCCGAGAACGTCGCCTCGGTGAAGCCCGTCGTGATCCTGAAAGTGGGTACCACGCAAGCCGGCGCGAAGGCTGCTTCTTCGCACACTGGCAGCCTGGCCGGAGCGGACATTGCATACGGGGCAGCTTTTCGTCGGGCGGGTGTCATCCGCGCGGACTCCTTCGAGCAGTTGATGGACTACGCGACCGCCTTTGCCATGCAGCCGCTGCCCAAGGGCAACCGCGTGGCCATCGTGACGAACGCAGGAGGCCCCGGCATCATGGCCGCCGATGCTGCGGAGAGCGCGGGGATGCAGGTCGGACCGCTCGAAGAAGCCGCGGAGGCGTTGCGAGAGAAGCTTCCTGCAGCGGCCAGCGTCGGTAATCCCATAGACGTTCTCGGCGATGCCGACCCGGAGCGCTACGCGATGGCCGTGAACGCCGCGCAGGACGATGACGCAGTGGACGCCATCGTGACTATCCTGACCCCGCAAGCGATGACTCGGGCGGCAGACACCGCTCGTGCGATCGCTGGCTGCGTTCGCGGCGAGAAGCCCGTTCTTGCGGTATTCATGGGAGGCGCGGACGTGATGCCCGGGCGGGCGGAGCTAGTTGCGCACAACCTGCCGGATTTCACTTCACCCGAACGAGCGGTGGATGCACTGCGTGCCATGGTTGACTACGCCGCATGGCGGCGCAGGCCCCCGAGGGTGCTAGCGCGCTTCCCCGTCAACCGACGCAGAGTGGAGCGCATCATTACGCGTCACAACCGACTGCACCGCACTCAGGTAGGCGAGGCGGACGCCAAAGACATCTTGCGCGCCTATGACTTCAACGTGCCAAAGGGACGGGTCGCATACTCGGTGGAAGAGGCCGTAGAGGTAGCTACCCTGATCGGCTATCCCGTCGCCATGAAGATCCACTCACCGGATATCATCCACAAATCGGACATAGGTGGTGTCAAGCTGCGTCTGAATACCCCGGACGACGTGCGGGATGCTTACGAGCTGATGATGCTCCGAATCGGCAAGCGCATGCCGGATGCCAGACTGGACGGTGTCTATGTCGAGGAGATGTGCAAGCCCGGCCGCGAGGTGATCATCGGTGTCACCCGAGATCCGCAGTTCGGTCCGATGCTGATGTTCGGACTCGGCGGCATCTTCGTCGAAGTTATGAAGGATGTAACCTTCCACCTTGCACCCATCACGGCGGACGAAGCGGTGCAGATGCTGATGAGCACACGCTCGGCAGCGCTGCTGCAAGGCGCGCGGGGCCAGGCTCGCGTGGATATCAATGCGATTGCTGCCGCACTCCAACGAATCAGTCAGCTCGTCACGGACTTCCCGCAGATCGAGGAGATGGACATCAACCCGCTTATCACCGGTCCAGTGGGAATGGAGCCCATCGCCGCGGACGCCAGGATCACTCTTAAGTTAGGGGAATGATCATGAACCACGAGAAGCAGGTCAGCTACGATCCGGAGTGGCAAGTCAAGTACAAGAGCCAGATCCGCACGGCCGAGCAGGCGGTCTCCCACATCCGTCCCGGTGAACGTGTGTTCATAGGATCTGCCTGCGGCCAGCCGTTAGAGTTGGTGAGGGCGCTGGTCGCTCGCGCGAACGAGCTGGCGGATACCGAGATCGTTCACCTACTTACTATGGGCGAGGCCCCCTATGCGGAGAAGGAATTGGCCGAGCAGTTCCGAGTGAACAGCTTCTTCATCGCCGAGAACGTACGCGACGTGATTCAGGAGGGTCTGGGGGACTACACTCCCATCTTCCTCTCCGAGATCCCCCGCTTGTTTCGCACGGGTCAGTACCCGCTGGACGTAGCGCTCGTACAAGTAAGCCCGCCCGACTCGCGCGGACGCTGTAGCCTAGGCATCTCCGTGGATATCACGAAGGCGGCCGCCGAGAATGCCTCGATGGTGATAGCACAGGTGAATCCGCAGATGCCGCGCACCCTCGGTGACACCTTCCTCTCCGCCGAGGAGATCGACTACCTCGTACCAGTGGACGTGCCACTGATGGAGGTGCGGCCGGTGGAGCTGACCGAGGTAACGACGCGCATCGGTGAGTACGTAGCATCGTTGGTAGACGACGGGGCGACCATCGAGCTTGGCATCGGTCGAATCCCCCAGGCAGTTCTGGAGTTCATGAAGGACAAGAAAGACCTCGGTGTGCACACGGAGATGTTCTCCGACCGCATCGTCGAGCTGGTGGGACGGGGAGTGATCAACGGGTCCCGCAAGACTACCGACCGCGGAAAGGTAGTGGCAAGTTTCGTGGTGGGCTCGCGGAAGGTGTACGACTTCATAGACAACAACCCGTCCTTCTGCTTGCGCCCCACGGAATATGTGAACGATCCGTATGTGATTTCGCAGCAGTACAAGATGGTGGCCATCAACACGGCGCTACAAGTGGACCTGACGGGTCAGGTGTGTGCGGACTCGCTTGGCACTCGGTTCTATTCGGGCATCGGCGGCCAGGTGGACTTCAACCGCGGTGCCGCGCGTGCGGAGGACGGTAGGGCGATCATCGCGTTGCCTTCGACCGCTAAGAATGGTACCGTTTCCAGGATCGTCTCAGTGCTAAGCCCTGGTGCGGGCGTGGTGACGACACGCGGCGACGTGCATTATGTGGTGACGGAGTATGGCGTTGCATACCTCCATGGCAAGACGGTACAGCAGCGAGCGCTGGCACTGATCAGCATTGCACACCCCGACTTTCGCGCCCAGCTCTTCCGGGAAGCCATCGAGTGCAAGTATATCCGCCCGGGCATGCGCGACGTCGAGGGACGGATCATCGTCGGGCCGGAGGAACTGCGGACATCCATGCTCCTCGCCGATGGCACTCAGGTCAACTTCCGACCCATCCACCCCACGGACGAGCCTAACGTGCGCGACCTCTTCTACGACCTGTCGGAGCAGACAGTGTATTACCGGTTCATGCGCACGATGAAGAAGCTACCTCAGAAGCAAGTTCAGGACTTCGTGTACATAGACCACCGCAACGAGGTGGCAATCGTGGCGACGCTGCCCGAGGCACACGGCGAGGAGATCATCGCGGTCGGGCGCTACTACCTCGACCCGAAGACCAACCGTGCGGAGGTCGCCTTCCTGGTACGCGACAAGTGGCAGCGCAAGGGTATCGGCAGCTTCATGCTGAAATACCTCGCCGAGATCGCGCGGCGTAACGGTATCCGTGGCTTCACTGCCGAGGTCCTGCGTGAGAACCGAGCCATGATCGCCGTCCTCAATAAGAGTGGCTTGAAGGTGCAAAGCAAGCTCTCCGACGGGGTCTACAGCATCGTCATAGACTTCTGACGTGTTGCCTGCGGACCCTTCAGATACCTGGTACGAGAGCGTTCTCCGCCAGCCAACGTGTTACTACATCCTGAGCCCCGACTGGCGGCACGATAAGATACTTGACCCCCAAAGCTTCCAAGTCATACCTGTCCGTCGTTACCCGCAGCATCTCGATTGCGCTGTCCATGGTCAGATCGTCCCACTCGAGCATCCGCAGGCACCATTGCGTACTACCAGCTACACCGTGCATCGTCACTGGGAAGCCGCGGCACTGTTTGTTGGGTATCACCGAAAGACCTAGGGATTGAAGCCAGGACCCGATGGGGTGTAGCGTACCTCCGGCGTTCGTGATCTCGTCTTCCGTGTCGCACGTGGTCAACAGGGCGCGGAGGAGTCGAGACTTCGTGCTGGCAAGGACAACAGGGCTCCCTACCACTATCAACCTCTTTCGTGCCCGAGTGATGGCGACGTTGAACAGATTCGGGTTCTCGAGCCATGACAGCGCGGCACTGTCCGCGTCATCGCCTAGCACTGTCGCAAAGACGACATTGTCCACCTCCGTACCCTGAAAACCATGGGCGGTGTCTGCGATCAGCCTGCCGCTTCCGAGTCTCGCTGAAGGAGGGGATTCGCCGAGAGCTCTCGACGTACATCCTCCTTGAACGCACGCCACGGGGTTACTACACCGAGGCTCTCACCGGGGCATTGCTCTGCCAGTGCTACGAGTAGCTCGCACACTGCTCTCACTTGGTTCTGGTTCGTCTTGCTACGTCCGCGCACGGTAGTATGCGAACCCTCGACGCAGTGAGAGGTGATTGCATCTGGACGCTCCGGCGTACGAATCCTGAGAGTGCCAGCGTAGAACCTGCTGCTCGCAAAACGAATGATGGGTGGTGGACAGCGAAAGTGATCGAGAAGGGTTCGCTGAGATGACGCGGAAGCTATCTGAGAGGCTAGGTGAAAACTCGATGCCGAGAACGACGCGGCAACAACGGCTCCTTCCACCGAGCGGAGCTGCGGCACGGGTACCACCTGCTCCACGTTTCGCTGAAAGATATGTGTCAGCTGATGCGGATCGCCTACGATGACGGCCCTCTTGGCGCGGTAGAGGAGAGGTATCAGCGATGCCGGGTCGCATGCCGAGGCCTCATCCACGATCAGCACGTCGAACATACCACGGCGCAGCGGAAGATTCGACGACACTGCCAGATTCGTGACTGCGACGGGGAACCCGAGTCGTACTAACGTCTCGAAGCACCGGTGCCGCTCTCGCGTTCCCGCCGACAGCGCCGAAGTCAGTCGACTCAGGTGCGGCCGTGCTGACGAAAGCAGGCTGTCGAGCCTCTGCCGGAGTTTTGTAGTCCGCTGCGCTCTCATGTACGGGATGACCGTTGTCCACGTCGCCTCCAAGTCGGCTGTCAGCTTCTGCCACACCTCGCAGAACTTTCGGGCACGAGCCTTAGATAGGAAGTTCCACCACTTTAGAGGGAAATGGCAGGTGGCCAAGCGACAGGAGAGCCGTCTCATGGTGCGCAAATCCCTGTCGAGGCTGGTAAGCGGAGGCGTAGTAGGTTCCTCTGGAAGTTGCGCGAGTATCCCGGTACGGGGCCAGGTAGTAGTATTGCTCAGGTTAGCAAGTTGAAGTGCCAGTGTGGTTCGTGCCGTCTCACTGCCCGTCCGCAAAAGAACCGGCCCAAGCACTCGTTCCGCAAGGGCTACGGCGGCATCCACTGCGAAGTTGATTTTGCTGGCAAGAAGAAGCGACTCGTTCCGAAGGAGAGACTCGGCGACCAGAGCTACGATGGTAAGAGTCTTCCCGGTACCCGGTGGGCCAGTTACGGTCACGAGCGGATCATGGCAGGCGAGCGCCATCACCTCCGCTTGCGCGAAGGTAGGTGACAACGGGCTGGCAAGACATCTCAAGATGTCGTCGAGCGTAGGTGTACCCACGCCGCGCCGAGGCGCGAACAGGTACTCGAGTGCACAGCCGGCGTAGGCAGTCGGTTCCTCGGCAATCTGCGTCAACTCCCTCACCAGGCCTTGGTCGTATCGAGCTTCGGCCTCGATAACCATAAGACATGGCATGAACGCTACCGCACCGATCTCTAACGCGTACGGGTCGTCATCGGGCGCCAGATGGACTACTTCAAGACCGCTGGCAGCCGAGAGCACCGTGTTGACGAAGGCAGTGGGTCCGGCTCGGACTGCTCGCTCGAACAGGTCTCGAAGTGCTACCAGTTGGTCCTCCGGAAGCTCGCTATCGAGCGGCGAGGTCACATGAAGGTTCTGCGGGTCGGGCTCGAACGCGTTGCTCGCGATGCGGCCGAGGACACCTGCTACCGGCTGAAGTCTGCCCTCTTTGACCCTCACTAGTACCGCAAACATGACCGGAGCGTTTTTCTTGAGGGCTGCTTGGGCACAGCGCGCAAGCGCATCCGTGTCTCCGACAAACGCACAGTTCCAAGCGTCGTCCTTCGGAACGGTGAGTCGGTAGACGAGTCTGCCCATGGCGCTCGAGGCGAACTCCGCCTCGTGGCGTCTTTCGATCTCGAGACAGCGCAGATAATATTCGACGAGCGCCCTGAGACTAGGGTCGTAACCTTTCATATGACTACAACAGCCACTCGGCTCTGTCGTTCGGGACCCACTATACCCCTTCGCCAGTGGGATACGCTGTTCAGTTGCCAAGCGATTTCCCTTCGGCTACCGATTGCCTAACTAAGCAATCTCGACACTAGCGGTCAACCAGCAGCGGGTAGAGGCGAGAATCGCATGCTCATAGGGCCACGGTCTTTCATGCCGGCCATCGCATCACCCGTGGTTCTCCGCCCTGCGCTTGACGGCATCCAGGAGGTTCTGGATGTTAGTGGAGACCAGGTGCTTGACCACCCTTCCCACTAGCGGGCCTAACAGCGGCACGTTGTACTCATAGGTGACCTCGGATCGGAAGCATGTTCCTTCTGGCACCTCGGTGAACGTCCAGGTGCCTTCTAGTCGGTCGTAGTCGCCCTCGAGCTGCCGAAAGGTGCAGGTGTGCGATACATCGTCCCACAGATCCTCTTCGGTCCAGCGAACCGTCACTCTGAACTGCTGAATAACTCCTGCCCAACGTGTGACCACACGGTTGCCGTCACGCTCCAGCACGGACAGCTCCTTCACGTCCGGCATGAACTCGGGGAATCGCTCCACGTCCTTCGCGATGGCGTATACTCTGTCCAGCGGAGCTCGGATGATCACGGAGTTCTCGACGGTCGGCACCTCACACCTCACACGTCAACGTAGTAGGTAACACTCCATACCCCCGACTTCTGCACGATCTCGAGACCATGGTAGGTAATAGCTTTGACGAGCGCACCTTCCTGCGCGAACGACTCGCGGTCCACTCGTGCGAAGCCGACAATTGCGGCCATCGCGTCGTCCCGGACACTCTCCACCTGAAATCGAGTTCCTAGCAGCCCCTCGGTATCGAGCAGGTATACGAGTTCGCTCAGCCAGCGGACGAACAGCGTCTCGAGATCGGGCGCACTGAGTTCGATGCGTCGCTCCTCGGTCACGGGCGCGGCATCCGGCCGGCACATCAGCGAGACCATCGAGAGCGCGCCGTTCGCGAAGAGCTCTTCTAGAGTGGTGCCGTAAGCTATCGCCCCTTTGTCGGCAGTGTGTTCGAGAAACTGGAACGGCTTCACAGGTTGAGGGTGCCCTGCTCGTCTTCGATGTTCTGAGGTTCCTCGATCACCTTGGCGAGATTGGCGAGGCGATCCCCTTCTCGCAGAGTATGCACACGGACACCCTGCGTGTTCCGACCGATGACACGGATCTCTCGCACCCGAACGCGAATAGCCTTCGCCTGCTCAGACATCAGCAAGACCACATCCTTGTCGGTGACAGCCTCGGCCCCTACAACGCGCCCCGTCTTGTCCGTGCACTTCATCGTGATGATGCCCTTGCCTCCACGGTGCTGACCGCGGTACTCATCGAAAGCCGTTCGCTTGCCGTAGCCATTCTCGGAGACCACGAGCAACGTGGCATTGTTGTCCACGATTAGGCTGCTTACCACTTCGTCGTCCGGAGCCAGTCGCATGCCTCTCACGCCTCCCGCTGCGCGTCCTCTCGAAGGCACCTCCTCCTCGGGGAAGCGGATGCACATACCATTCCGCGATATGAGAGTGAGATCTGAGGACCCGTGCGTGTGGTGCACCCACACCAGCGCATCGTTCTCCTCTAAGTCGAATGCAATCAGCCCGTTCGCTCGCAGATTCTGGAACTGCGAGAGCTGGGTGCGCTTGATCTCGCCTCGCCGACTCACCATCACCAGATAGCCGTCGGCGCGGAACTCACGAACGCTCAGGGTGGCCGTCACCTTCTCATCCGAAGCTATCGCGATATAGTTGATAATCGGCGAGCCCTTCGCCTGACGACTGCTCTCCGGGATCTCGTATGCTTTGAGCCGATACACCCGCCCGCGGTCCGTGAAGAACAGGATGTAGTGGTGGGTGCTCACCTGGAAAAGGTGGGAGAGGGTGTCCTCCTCTTTCGTCGTCTGAGCGATGACACCTTTACCACCGCGCCGTTGGGTGCGGTAGGAGTCGATGGGCACACGCTTGATGTAATTGTCTCGGGTGATGGTGACAATCGTCTCTTCTTCCGGTATCAAGTCCTCGTCACGTACCTCGCCCGGCTCGTGAGGGGTGATCTTCGTACGTCGGGCGTCGCCGTACTTGTCACGCAGCGCAGTCCACTCGTCAATCATGATCTGTGTTAGCCGTTCGGGATCGGACAGGATGTGTAGTAGTGAGCCGATGGTACGAAGTAGTGCACGGTACTCATCGTCAATGCGCTGCTGCTCCAGGCGTGCCAACTGTCGAAGCTGGATGCTGAGAATATAGTTTGCCTGCACGACGCTCATTCCGAAGCGGACTACCATCTCGCGTCGCGCGGCCTCAGCGGTCTCGGACCCGCGGATCAGCGCGATGATCTCATCGAGGAATCGAATCGCGATCTGGAACCCTTCCAATAGGTGTGCGCGGTCCTGTGCGCGGAATAGCTCGTACTCCGTGCGGCGCCGAATCACCTCGCGCCGATGCGCGATCGTGTGATCCAGAATGGTCAACAACGGTAGGCAGCGCGGCACGTCGTCCACGAGCGAGAGCATGTTAACGCCGAAGGAGGAGCGCAGTGCGGTGTGCTTCAGCAGAAAGTTGAGAATGGTGTTAGGATTGACATCCCGCCTCAACTCTATAACCACCCTCATGCCGAGGCGGTTGCTGTAATCGTTTAGTGCGGTGATACCGTCGAGTTTCTTCGACTTCACCAGCAAGTCTATGTTCTCCAGCAGCGTGCGTTTGTTCACCTGATACGGCAGCTCGGTTATCACGATGGCAGCCTTACCGTGCTCCATCGGCTCGATCTGGTGCCGGGCCTGCATGATGATGGAACCACGACCGGTTTCGTAGGCTTGGCGGATGCCCTTCACGCCAAGGATCAGCCCCGCCGTCGGGAAGTCCGGGCCGGGTAGATGCTCCATGATCTCGTCCAAACTGCAGTCGGGCTTGCGGATCCGATGCAGAAGCGCGTTGATCACCTCGGTCAGGTTGTGCGGGGGGATGTTCGTCGCCATTCCCACCGCGATGCCGGCACCGCCGTTGCAGAGCAGATTTGGGAACTTGCCTGGGAGAACGACGGGCTCTTCGCGGTCCTGAAGGTAGTTCGGGCGCCAGTCCACCGTCTCGCGGTCTATGTCCTCCAGGCACTCCATAGCGTAGGGGGTCAAGCGGACCTCGGTATATCGCATGGCGGCGGGCGGGTCGCCGTCCACGCTCCCGAAGTTGCCCTGACCGTCCACCAGCGGATAGCGCATGTTGAAAGGCTGCGCAAGCCGGGCGATCGTGGGATAGATCACCTCGCCGCCGTGGGGGTGATAGTTGCCGGCGACCTCTCCGGTCACCTTCGCGCTCTTGGTGTGCTGGCGGTCGGGTGTCAGGTTCAGCTCGCGCATCGCGTATAGAATGCGGCGCTGGACGGGTTTCAGGCCGTCTCGCGCGTCGGGCAACGCGCGGGCGATGATAACCGACATCGCATAATCGAGGTAGGAGCGCTTCAGCTCCTCCTCGATCTGAACCGTGCCGATGCCCTGTCCCGCTTCAGCCATGAAAAGTCCCTACCCGTCGCTAGCTTCTGAGGAATACTAGGATTGTACCCGGAAAGCCCGCCCGGAAGCCCGAATTCGCCGCCTGCGGTAGAGGATCGTAACGAAACCCCTCGCGCTGCGGACTCAGCGCGGTGTGGGGCGGCGCCCTACATGGAAGCCTCCACCGCAAGCGGCGGAGGCATTTGCACCAACCCATCGCATGCCGCTGGTGCCGCGCGTGCACGGGTTGGAAGCGTCGTGGCTCATACGCGTCCCCTCACCCCCTTTGCCGTCTCAGCAGCAACGCCGCGCTCGGGAGCAGGAGCAGGAGGGAACCCGGCTCCGGGACGGGGGAGGAGAGGTAGAGAGACCACTTGAGCGTGGTGGGGTCGGCCACCGTCCAGAGCACGTCGCCTCGGTCGTTCAGGTCGCACACCTGGACGCCCCAGGCGGTGCCTTGGGTCAAGCCGATCCCAGCAGTGAGATCGTAGTCGTTGACGAAGAGCGACCGGCTGCCCTGACTGCCGACGAACCTCTGCCGGTACCACACGATGTCGTTGCGTTCGTTCAGCCGTTGGGGGAAGGCGGTGTTGTCAGGCAGTGACTGATCGAAGAACATGGGTGTCTCATCGAGCCAGAAGCGATATCCGTTTCCCCAGAGCACGCGACCAGAGGAGTTGATCCGTGCAAAGCTGTCAAGGGCGTCGCGGTTCGGTCCCAATACCTCCGCAGTCAGGTCGTAATCCCCCTTGAAGACGTGGTAGCGGTAGTATCTACCGTCCACTAACCGACGCAGCACCCACGCCACTTCGCCCGAGTCGTTCGCCTGCCAGGGCATCGAGCCCCACTCGGAAGGGGTTACCTCCCACTCGCCCAGATCGTACCGGCGGGCGAGCGCCTCGCCGTCGAACCACAGCTCGGGCTGGGCCTCTCCGTATCCACGGCCCCACCACAGAATCCTGCCCTCCGGTGTCACGTCCCAACTTCTGTCATACCACCCGTCCGTCCACTGATCCGAATAGTCCACCCCCTGCTTCATCACCGTGGCACGCACGGTGCTGCCATTCGTCCACATCATCTTCCCTTGCGGGTTGAGGTGCGCCATTAGCGACCTCCAAGGACCATCGAACCAGTTCTCGTTCTGGATCACTCCGTTGTACATCACACGTGCGTAGCCTGGGTACTCGATCAGGTTGCCCACTACCATCCAGTTGCCCGCATCGTCAACTCCACCGGGCGTTAGCTCGGTCAGGCCGCCAATCTCCTCAGGAAGCAGGTTACCATCTAGCATAAGGCGGCGTGGGCCGCCTGATGCTGGCCTACCGATCAAGAAGTAATGGCCGTTGTTGCTGAGATGCCCCCAGCCTGCGCTGGAGATATCACCCCACAGCAAGCGGTGGGTGTACTCGACGCCCATGCAAGGCGAGAGTGCTATCAGTGCGAGCAGTGCCGCGAGCGCCCCTCTCGGGGCGGCCGAAGCCGCGCCGAGAGGTCGCGTCCTGCGGCAAGCCCTACGGGCCAGGGGGCTCTTCGATGAACTTGCCATAGTAGAGTGCATCCTTTAGGTCCTTCTCATGTCCGAAGATCGCAGTCGTGTCCCAACCGCCCATGAGCATCAGACTGATGTTCTTCTGCTGCATCCGGTTGATGAAGTAGTCGTAGAAGGAGTAATAAGGGACTCCCCATGCCTTGGTCGAGGCGGGTCCAGGGTCCTGTGCGAAGACCGGCTTCCTGTACTGACTCCACGAGACGAACACGTCCGCAGGCTCGGAAACTGCGCCGAACACGGGGTAGTCTCTGTAGGTCGAGGAGTCGTTGAGTCCCCACCCGTGCATGTTGTTAGGGTTGTTGCGGTCATACTCCACGCTCGGCTCGACGAAGTCGTGGTACACCCACGCACCCGTGCCGAAGAGCGGACTCACACCAGGGGAGTACGCTGGGAAGTAGCTGTCCAACGTGTAGTCGCGATACTTGACCCAACCCGTTGCCTCGTTGGCGCTGCTGTCGTAGTCGTACCACCGCTGGCGGATCCAGAGCGTGTCGGGGCCCGTCTGAGGGTTACCGTCCGGGTTGAAGCCCGTACTCCAGCCCCTTGGAAGTCTGTTGTACGTGCTGACCTCACCCTTGCCAGGCGGCCACCCGTACATGGTCTGGATCATGCTGAAGGTGGGGGGCACGTAGATGATGCGCTCCGTCAGGTCTTCACCGCCCTCCTCGTGGAGCCAGGCGTGGATATCAGCCGGTAGCACCGCGGCGTCGCGCAGGTAGTTGGGAATCGCCGTGGGGTTCTCCCAGTGGGCGAACTCGGCGTAGTTCAGGTTGATGTTGGGCGCCGTTGGCGCCAGGTAGAGCAGGGCGAGCTTGGGCGCCGTGTTGCCGCTGCCGCTCACCTCGTCCAGGAAGTCCTTGTAGAGCGACGCGATTGCCGATGCGCGGAAGTCGCGCCAGCGCTGCCAGTCGTCTGCGTCGTTTAGGTAGCGGTACCGGCGAGCAAACCTGTTGTTGCCCGGGTACTGCTGTGGGTCGGGCTCGTCTGGCGGCTTCGGTGGTTGGCAGTAATTGACGAACTGCTCCCAGGTGGCGTCGTCGAACGAGAACTGGCTCTGCCGCCAGTAGTTGTCGCCGATCGGGAACTGACTCTGGAGGTGTCCGGCATCCCAGATGGCCCCGTTGAACTGAGTGATCATCTGGTTGGTGCAGGACCTCTCGTCCATCAGGATCGCCACCGAACCGACTCCCACGTTATCGAACAACCCACCCAGGTAGTTGGTGCCCGCCATGAAGGGGCGAAGGCGCTCGTGGAGGTCCTCTGCGAGCTGCACGATGCGCGACCGCACCGTGGGATGCAGAGGGTTGTAGCCTCCGTTCAGCGCGCCGCCGTGGCTCATGTCGGCAGTGGTCTCCGTCGTCATATAGAAGCCGGTCGCCACCATGCCGATGTTGGACACCATGCGGAGGAGGTTGGGGTGATCGGCATTCTGCTCCACGTGCTCAGGCTTCCAGCCGTTGACGGAAGAGTCGCCTGGGTGGCCGGTGAACTTTCGGGGGAAGCAGAGGTAGTCCAGTTCCGGCGTGCCGCGGAAGTCAATCACGGGCAGGAACTTCAGCCCCTTGCCTTGGCATACCGCGGCGGTGAAGCCGGCGAAGTCGAAGTCCGCGATGGGTGAGGGCGGCATTGTTGTGTAGTAGTCTGCGAAGTAGCCTGGGGCGTTGTCATTGGGCCACGAGTTCGTCTCGATGAACTCGCCGATGTACTTCACTGGAGGCGCCGGGACCACGTTGGGCCGAGCCACCTTCTGACCCGGGACCATCTCGAAGTTCATCGTGTCGAACACGTCCGTGGGGAACATCGCCTCGCCGTAGTACACCACGTCGAAGCTGAGCGTGTCCAGGTAATCAGGCACCTGGCCGAGTTGGTCGCGGAAGTGCCAGTTCACGTACCGTGTGTAGGCGATGTAGTTCTTCAGCGCGTGGTACCTCGCGGGTAGGTTCCAGCAGGTGGGAGCGCGCGTCCAGTCGTTCTGGTACTCCTTCTCGGGGATGCCAGAGACCCACGTGCCGAACACGTTGCGCATGGCTCCCGGAGACTCGAAGTACATGCCGACCTGGAGAGGGTCGAGCGCATCCGTGGGAATGCCAACGGAGAAGGGCGCCCCGGGGGGAAGCTCCTGTTCGAGCACGTACACCCGGATCGCGCGGATGGCAGCGGGCATGCCGCCGGTTCGCGTCATCGCCGACACCAGGAGCTGTCCACCGCCTTGGCTGTCGGGGTACCCGCCCGGATAGATGTAGAAGGTCCGTTCGGCGTAGCTCGGCGGCCCTGCGGTAGGCATGATGGACCGCGGCTGGCCTCCGACCGAGCCGAGCTCCTGCTCCGAGGTGATGGTGTTTCCCGCAAGGAACACGCAGGCGGACATGGGCTCGCGCGGGGAGTGCACGAAGTCGGGCCCCCACTTCAGGATCTCGGTCACGGAGAACACCATGTCGCGCGGCTCGTCCACCGGGTACTCGATCACCACCTTGTGCAGCTTGCCACGGTCGGTATCCGAGACCGGCAGGCGGTAGGCGAAGTTCATCATGGTGGAAGACCCGACTCCGCGGTACAGCCCTGGGGCGTAGTAGGTGGACTCGGGCCGGGGGTAGAGGACGGTCTGCCCGATATTATTGTCGGCCAGGTCGACCCTGGTCGTGTGATCCCCGGTCCACGTACCCCACTTCTCATGCGCCTGGGCGGCCACGAGAACCCGCTTCGCCTCGCCCTCCGCGAACCCAGTCACCGTCTGCCCCTGGACGAGCAGGAGCCGCTCGTCGAACGCCAGCAGGCGCGTGGGGAACCCGCCGTGCGTGAGGAGAGGCGTCGTACGTGCGTCCATGCGCGAGAAGGGATCATCGCCTTGGACGATGGCGGCAGTGATCCAGTAGAGGCCGGGGCTTACCTCGTAGTCGTTGCAGAGCGGCGGCTTGGAGACGCCTAGAGCTCCGTTTGCACCGAACACCGCACGATACCATCCACCGCCAAATGGCACCTCGTAGAAGGGCACCGTATCGAGCGGGATGGCAACGGTTCTTGCCGTTCCAGACAGGGTGTCTTGGCCCGCCTCGTTAACCCACAGATGCACGTAGTGGTCCTCCGGGTCGCCCAACACGCGCGCTGCCGCCCCAGGTGGGACATCCATCTGCACGTATGCAGCGTAGCCCGCCTCCAGACATTGTCGCACCGCTGCGCTCGCCTCAGACATGACGTCGAAGTCGTCCGTGCTGACACCAAGCGGGTCGAGCGAGCCATCCACGTTGGGTGACAGGGGCGCCACCCTGTTGGTCTCCCCCAGCGTCTCGACAAACGAGATGTCGTCAAGGAGTACCCGGTGCGTAATCGCGTCGTCGTCCCCTTGCCAGTGGACAAACTTCATCGAGTGGATGCCCGACGGGTATCCGTGTCGAGCGACCAGCACGTTGTCAAAGTACACCTCGATGTACCGGTGCATCTTCATATGCAGAGGCGACGAGTCGTGGCTCACCTTCCACTTCACGGTGTGCCAGGCTAACGCCTTGTCGGCCCGCGTGATGCCCGTATCTATGCTATAGGTGCCGCCAAACCGAACGTGGAACTTGGCCGGGTCCCTGCCGGCGACGGGGCCGAACATTACGCCGCCGACGTCGAGGGCCCAGTTGCCCGCGGGCGTGGCATCAGTCTCCTTGAAGCGCACGGATGCCTCTCCGACGAAGGGCCTTTCGACGTGAAAGGCGAACTTGTCGCCCTCCACGTTCAGGACTTTGTTGTACCCCTCCGAGGTGATCCGAAAGTCGAAGTCGTCTTGTAGGTTCCTGTCGTAGACCAGCTCGAGCTTCCCCAGCATCTGCCAGGCCGGCGGCACCAAAGGATCGACGTACACGCCGAACGACCGCGCTAGGTTGTCGAGGGGATCTTGCTGGAAGTGCCAGGTGACTTGCCGAATCGTTCCAGGCGGATCAGGGGTAGGTTGGGGGTCCTGCTGAATCTGCGCGCTACAGATCAAGGGCGCGAGGATCAGTCCTAACCCTCCCCATCCGGTAATTAGAAACACAAACAAGCGTTTCATCTCGTCATGCTCCCTTCTGGAGCCTCTCTCATCCTATCCCGCCTTTTGGGACAGACACCGGTAAGGGTACCGGACATGGGGAGGTTCTCCATCGAATAGGAGTCACTTCCACCCCCGAAAAGTTACCTCGCCGGAGCCGCGAGAAGCGCAATATCCCGCAACATAGTAGAAGTGCTGGGGGTGCTTATCCGATCAGATCGTGGCGCCCCGACGTTCGGCTGCTCCGGGTGGTCTTGGGTGCGGTTGGCTGCCGCATCTGGTGCCTCTAAGTAGGGGCGGCCGCCCACTGGGCTTACCACGGTAGCGCTAGGGTAGATTCCGAGAACTGCCTGGGGAGGTTGCACGGATTGGCACGCTGGAAGAAGAGAACGCACGGATGCGGGGAACTACGCAAGGAGCACGTGGGCAGGGACGTGACCCTCAACGGCTGGGTGCATCGCATCCGCGACCACGGCGACCTCGTGTTCATCAACCTGCGTGACCGTACCGGGATCACGCAGATCGTGGTGCGCGCCGACGACGTGGAGCGCCTCGGCCTCCGCGACGTTAAGAGCGAATACGTACTGTCCGTCACCGGCCCCGTTCATCTCCGTCAGCCCGGCGCGGAGAACCCGGCGATGCCTACCGGCGACATCGAGTTGGAGGCCCGCGAGATCGAGGTGCTCAACACGTGCAAGGTGCTACCCTTCCCCGTGTCGGACGAGCGTCAGATGCAGTCCGTGAACGAAGAGCTGCGCATCAAGCACCGCTACATAGACTTGCGCCGCCCCAGCATGTACGAGCGACTGGAAGTACGGCACAAAGTGGTCAAGCTGATCCGCGATTTTCTCCATGAGCGCGGCTTTCTGGAAGTCGAGACGCCGATCATGACCAAAGCCACGCCCGAAGGCGCCCGCGACTACGTGGTGCCCTATCGGTTGGCACCCGGGAAGTTCTACGCGCTGCCGCAGTCGCCACAGCAGTACAAGCAGCTTCTTATGGTGGGTGGTGTGGAGCGCTACTTCCAAATCGCCCGTTGCTTCCGCGACGAGGCGCAACGCGCGGACAGGCAGCCCGAGTTCACTCAGCTCGACCTCGAGATGTCCTTCGTCGAGCAAGAAGACATCCTTTCGCTCACCGAGGAGTTGACGTCTTCGGTGGTGCGACAGCTCTCGAACAAAGAGATGCTTTCTCCGTGGCCGCGCCTCACCTACGACGAGGCGATGGAACGCTTCGGCACCGACAAGCCCGATCTGCGGTTCGGCCTCGAACTGAAGACGCTGAACGACCTGGTGGCGGACTCGGAGTTCGCGGTGTTCCGCAGCGTGTTGGACTCGGGGGGCGTGGTCCGAGCGGTGCGATACCCCGGCGGTGCCTCGCTCAGCCGTCGGGAGATCGAGGAGCTAGTGGAGTTCGCCAAGTCCTTCGGCGCGAAGGGCATGGCGTACTTAGCACTCACCGACGAGGGCGCGAAAGGGGCCGCCGCCAAGCATCTGAGCGAGGAGCGCATCGCCGAGATCGCCCGGCGGTGTGAGGCCGAGAATGGAGACCTGGTGTGCATCGTAGCTGACGCGAAGGCGGTGGCAGACGAGGCCCTGGCTCGCCTGAGGGTGGAGATCGGCTCGCGGTGTGACCTGCGCGACCCTTCGAAGCTGTACTTCTGCTTTATTACCGACTTTCCGCTGGTGCTATGGAACGAAGAAGAGCAGCGGTGGGATTCCTCGCATCACCCCTTCACCATGCCGCACGAAGAGGACTTACCCCTCTTCGACTCGGACCCGGGGCGCATTCGCGCGCAGTGCTACGACGTGGTGTGCAACGGCGTGGAATGGGCTAGCGGGTCCATCCGTATTCACCGCCGCGACATCCAGGCGAAAGTGTTCGACCTGCTCGGCATAGACGCCCACACCCAGGTGGACCGCTTCGGGCATATGTTGGAGGCCTTCGAGTATGGCGCGCCGCCTCACGGCGGAATCGCACCGGGGATTGACCGGCTGGTGATGTTCCTGATGGGCGACGAGAACATCCGCGAGGTGATCGCCTTCCCCAAGATCGCTGCCGGCTACGATCCGCTGATGGACTCACCTGCGCCCATCCAGGACGAGCAGTGGGAAGAGCTGGGCCTCGCGCTTCGCGAGACAGCCCCGAAAGACGACGGCGGTCAAAAAGATTAGCCGAAATCTGCTCGAACTTCACACCTAGGACGACTGCCGGGTTGCATATTGCGTCGGACTTTGATAGAATGCTACTGCTGAGAAAACCCGGATGGGGAGGGCGTCATAAGGCCACGCTCTGCAGGCCGCGGAGCGGGACGCTCACCCCAGGCCGATTTCCCCCTCGACCCCCCACGGGGTCGCGGTTTGGTTTCATCCGTTGCTCCCCCGCGGATCCCGCACCCTGCAAATCTGGCCACTCGCCGATTCCTGCTGTATAATATCATGGGTGTGGGGCGGTCTGTGTCGCCCTCACGGCGGCTCTTCCGATCGGTCATCGAGCTAACCCAAAGAGGAGGCTTGGAATGTTCGATCGAATACTGTTTGTCCTGCTGGCGCTGAGCTGCGCGGGCGCGGCGGCAGCACAGCAGGTCGTCGAGTTTCCTATCTCCGTCGGCCCCCAGACGGAATGGCAGCCATCCGTCTCCTACGGCATGGTGGTTTGGGCCGACGACCGGTCCGGTACCGACCCCGGGTTCGATATCTGGGGCACCGACCTGCGAAACCCGTGGCCGTTTCCGGTGTGTCAAGCCCTGCGCGATCAGCTCCGGCCGCAGATCGGAATGTGGCGCGGAGCGCCTCTGTGCGTTTGGGAGGATTACCGTTGGGCCACGGGTCCCGACATCTGGGGCCTCGTATGGCCACCGGGCAGTCCGGAGTTCCCCGTGGCTGCTTCCCCTGACCCCGAGAAGCGGCCTCGCTGCTTCGGGCCCAACGTGGTCTACGAGCTCGATTCGCTAGCCGGGTTCGGTCCAGACGTGTGGGCTTGCGACCTCGACTCCATGCAGACGTATCCCGTGTGCATGGAGCCCGACGTTCAGCGTAGTCCCGACGTGTTCGGATACAAAGTGGTTTGGTCGGATAACCGGCCACAACCAGACGGAGCGTGGGACCTCTTCTTCAAGGACCTGCGAGTGCTGAGCGCGGAGACCAACTTGACGAGAACCCTCGATGAGGAAGCCGCGCCGGCAATAAGCGGTAACTGGGTCGTTTACGAGTTTGTCTCGCTGGTCGGCTGGGACACGGACATCTACGCACGCCGAATCGATGATCCGGATATACCCCCCAAACCGATCTGCATTGCCCCCGGCGATCAGAGGAACCCCGCAATCTGGGGCAACATCGTCGTTTGGGAGGACTATCGCTACGGTGCTCCCGTCATCATGGGCTACGACCTCTCTACGGAGGAGGAGTTCTTGATTAGCCAGGCTGGCGGCTCGATCGGTGCCGATACCGAGCCAGACGTGTCGGAGGGCGTGGTTGTCTGGACCCGCAGCTATCCTGCGATGGGCATCTTGCCTGACGTGATCGGTGCGTGGTTGCAGTTCAGCCAGATCGAAGGCGACATCCACCTCGGGCACTATCGGGCAGACCCCCAGTTCGAGCCGCTCGAGCTGCATCTTAAGGATTCGATGCCGCCAGCGCGCGAGTTCGTCATCCCCATTCGGCCGGATTCGAACGGCCACTTCGTGGCAGTCACGCGGCTGAGCGGGTTGTTCATCGCCTCGCTCAAACACACCCACTGGCTTCGCCAGACGTTGCCCGGCGTGTATGCGCTGCAAGCGGGAACGACCACGCCGATGAGCTTCCAACTGATCAACGGGGATGCGGTGCAAGACAACCACGTGAACCTGATCGACCTGAATAAGGTGCTCGTCGAGTTCGGGAACCCCGCACCGAACGACGCCGATCTCGACGGCAGCGGCCTGGTGGACCTCGCCGATCTTAACATCGTGCTGGTCAACTTCGGAATACCTGGCGATCCATGGTAGCGGGTTGGCTTGAATGACGAGTGCGGGCGGCCGAAGGCCGCCCGCACCACCCTGGCCGACACTGGCAGCTCGTGAAACCCTATAACCGTTGTGGCCCGTAGGGCACTACGCAGGCGATTCTGTTGCAGAACGCCGCCCGTCTAGGCAAGAGCTTCCCGGATGCGCCGGATCGCGTCGTCCAATTGCTCGCGACTGATGGTGAGCGGCGGCGCGAAGCGGAGCGTCTGCTGATGCGTATCCTTTGTCAGAATTCCCCGGTCGAGGAGCTTCGGAATCCGGTCACGCGCCGTGCCCGCCGAGGCGTGGAACTCCACGCCGACCAGTAACCCCTTGCCCCGGACCTCCTTCACCTGATCGCCGACTAGCGGCTGCAGACCCTCTCGCAACACGGCTCCCAGTTCCTCCGCCCGTTCATCGAGGCGGTGCCGCAGCATCTCCATGAGCGCGGCGAGACCCACCGCGCAGGCGAGCGGGTTGCCCCCGAACGTGCTGCCATGATCGCCTGGCTGGAAGACGCCGAGCACGTCGCGCCGGCCTACCACCGCCGAGACGGGGTAAAGGCCACCTCCCAGCGCCTTGCCGAGCGCCATCATGTCGGGCTTGGCATCCTCCCACTGCCACGCGAAGCGCCGGCCTGTGCGACTGAAACCGGTCTGCACCTCGTCCCAGATGAGCAGCACGTTGCGCTCGGTGCAGATGCGTCTCACTTCTGCGAGGTAGCCTGGCGGCGGCACGATGATGCCGCCTTCGGCTTGAATGGGCTCCAGAAGCACGGCGGCGGTGTTTGGCGTAATGGCTCGCTCAATGGCCGGAGCATCCCCGAACGGCACTATGGAGAAGCCCGGCGTAAGCGGCTCGAAGCCCTCGTGGTACTGGTCCTCCGTCGAGAAGCTGACGATTGCGATGCTCCGCCCGTGGAAGTTGCCTTCGGCAGCGATGATCTCCGCCTTGCCACGTGGTACACCCTTCACCGTGTGCGCCCACTTGCGAGCCAGCTTGATGGCGGTCTCCACGGCTTCGGTGCCGGAGTTCATTGGCAAGGCCATCTCGGCGTCGCAGAACTCGCAAAGCGCCGCGAGGAAAACGGCCATCTCGGCGGTGTACACGGCGCGTGAGGTGAGAGTGACGCGTTGCATCTGCTCCAACGCTGCTTTCATCACGGCGTAGTTACGGTGGCCGTGCGCCAGCGCGGAGTAGCATCCCACCATGTCGTAGTAACGGTTACCCTCCTTGTCCCACACCTCCGCACCCTCGCCGCGGGTGATGACGACAGGGATAGGGTGGTAGTTGTGGGCGCACACTTCGTCGGTGAGGGCGAGCGTCTCCTCGTGCGAGAGCGCCTCGACGGTGGCGGGAATGCCGTCCTTCAGCAGCCGGTCCAGCATGCCGGTCTTGGTGGTGGGTGTCATACGTCGTTGCTCCTTGGTCCGAGCATACCGGCCTGCGTCCGTTCCTGTGAACCCCCGGCCCAGCGGTTGCACGGCAGTTTCGCCGTCCCGGCGGTGCCCCCGTCCGACGGGACGCGCAGCACCGTGTCGTCCCCGCGAAGGCGGGCACCCAGGCCCCCTCCGGCGGGACGTCGGAGCCACGAGAGCGCAACTTGCCCAGTAGCTTGCCATTCGCGCACGACTTTGGTATACTTTCGAATTGCCGAGCGGGAGTAGCTCAGTGGTAGAGCATCTCGTTGCCAACGAGAGGGTCGCGAGTTCGAGCCTCGTCTCCCGCTCCATTTCGTTGCCCACTTCGCCACCCGGCCGGCCTTCCTGACGTACACTTCTCAGCATGGAGCGCAAGCCGTCCCCGGAAGAGGTTCAGATTCGCAAGGAAGACGAAGCGGTCGCCTTCTGTCGCGGATGCGGTCATCCTTGCGACACTGTGTTGCCACAGCCGGGCGGCTATTGGCGATGCTCCCAATGCGGCAAGCGCCGACAGATGATGCCGCGGGACGTTCCGCGCCGCGTGGCCTTTCTGATCTCCAACTTGGTCCGCCGCAACGCGCGCGTCACCGCGATGGCGCAAGCCGGGCTGCTGGTGTATGGATCCCGAGCGCGCGAGCCGCTGCTCCAGGCGTTGGAGACCCGCCCGCAACATGCAGACCGCTTCCTTCCGGTGCTTGCGCAGATCCGAGGGGCGGACCCCGTGAAGCGCCTGGCTAACCGGCTTCGGCGCCTTAGCCACGGCATCTTGTGGCGGAAATGGGTATTTCGGTGGATAGCCATCGCAGCAACGGTCTACTTCCTGATGAGGGGCTGGTGGTGCCTCATCTTCTTCTCCATCGGCCTCGCTGGCGTCCCGACTCACGATCAGTACCGAAGTCGGCTGGTCAGAGCGCTCGGGCTGACGGGCGACCCGCTGGCGTGCGGCGCGGTCGCACAGCAGTTTCGGGCGGGTGGTTCTGTGTCAGTGGCCGCGGAGGAGGCGCTGAAGAGGCTCTTGCCCAAGCTGTCCGATTCTCACGCGGGCAAGTTCACCGCCCGCGAGATCCAGGCGTTGCACAACGTAGTGTTGCTCGCCTCCCCCGAGACCGCAGTGGCGGCAGTGAAGGCACTGGTGTACGTAGGCGATCATCACACGGAGTCGTTCTATTTGAGCACGTCGGCGGCTTTGCCGCATGACCACCCGGTGCGGAAGGCGATTGACGACGCGCTGCCGGCTCTCCGCAAGCGGCTAGAGTGGCGCAAGGAGTCCCCGACCCTCCTCCGCGCTGCGAACGGGGTGAACGAGGATGAGGGGCGGCTTCTGCGGCCCGCCAGCGATGCGCCGACCAACCCTCAGCATCTTCTCCGCGCGGGTGAGGCTCCGGAGACGGATGAGCCTCAGTAGGGTAGTCTGCCTCTAGAGGGTATCGAGAGAGTGCAGCGTCTGAAGCCGAACCACCGAGTGCTCGCCAACGTAGTGCTGGTCATAGCCCTAGCCGCGATGGGTGCGAAGTACCTCGAGCGGTACGAAGTGCATGGGCGCGCCAACGCGCTCAAGAACTCCTCCTCCGGCTATCTCTGGGCCTGTCGCTACGAGTTGGTCGATTGGAGCGAGTGGGGGGCCGAGGCGCTGGCCCGTGCCGAGCGCGAAGACAAACCACTGTTCGTAGACGTCGGTGTGTTCTGGAGCAACGAGGCGCAGGTGCTCGGTCAGTCGTGCTTCGGCGAGCCCGAGATAGCCCAGTATCTGAACAGCCACTTCGTGTGCGTCAAGGTGGATGCGGCTCAGCGGCCCGACTTGGCAGACTCGCTGGCGTGGCAAGCCAAGGCCGCCTCCGATGTGGCGGGGTTGCCGCTCTATCTGGCAGCCACGCCGGAAGGCGAGGTGTATGCCGCAACAGGGCCGTTGCCACCCGACGGCGATCCAAGCATGCTGCTCTTCGTGAAGAACGCGATAGATCTGTGGTCGCTGAATCGCAGCGAAGTCGTTCGGTCGGTCGTGAGGGTGAGGGCTCGCGTCGAGGAAGCCATCGTGGCATCGGAGCAGCGCCCGGCTGCGCCAAGCGTCCAAGCGGTGATCGAGGCGCGCGATGCGATTGTGAGGCTCTTCGACTCAGCGAATGGCGGCTTCCTGCGACCGGGTGAGGTGGGAAAGCGGCTGGATGGTGCGGCGCTAGGGTTCTTGTTACACCGTGCAGAAGGTGGTGACCTCGAGGCCGAGCGCATTCTAACGGCAGCACTCGAGCGGTTGGCAGATAGCGCACTGCACGATCCCGTCCACGGTGGCTTCCACCTTCGCAGTCGCGACCGCCAGATGACACTCCCCGACTTCGCCAAGCTCACCGAGGCCAACGCTCAGATGCTATCACTGTACGCTCGGGCAGGTGTTCTGCTGGACAATCCGTCGTTCATCGCCGTCGCTCGCCGCACAGCCGACCTGCTGCAGTCCGAGATGTGGGATCAGGTCGAAGGCACGTTCATCACGGGGATTGCCGGTGCCTTCAAACCCGAGGAACCAGGGCGCTACTACGCCTGGTCAGTCAGAGACCTTCAAGGCATCCTGACGCCGTCGGAACTGACCGCGGCGACGTTGCGCTTCGGCATCGAAGGTAAGGAGGGGCTAGGCTGGAACTCTTCTCTTCACGCGCTGCGGGCTGCGCGAACCTATGAGCAAGTTGCGGAGGCGATGGGCACATCCGTGATGGACGCCCGCGAGATAGTGGCTGACGCAGTGGACAAGATGGCGGATGCCCCGGCACGAAAGACGATGATGCCGCCAAAGGACAGCTCGGTATACACCAACCTCAACGGTGCTGCTGCGTACGCCTTCGCGTCGGCCGGCGAGGTGCTGGCAGACTCCCAGTATATCGAGGTGGCCCGACGCACGGTGAACCAACTGATGGAGCTTCCAAGAGACCGGTTTGGTCTGTTGCCCCACGGTCCTGGAGCCCCAGAGGGTCTGCTTGCGGATCAGGTGTGGCCCGCACGGGCCGCCATCGTCCTGTACCGAGTCACACGCGACGAGGCATATCTCCACTTTGCTGTCAAGCAGGCCGAGCGGATCGAGGCGGCATTCGAGGACCGCCATGGATGGTGGGGTTTGTGGTGGCGGAGCGAGGACCGACGCAGAGACGATCGTAACCGAGCGCGGCTTGCGGCTGGGCAGTCGGTGGATAGCAAGCTCGTTCGGAACGGGATGATCAGCCTAAAGCCTGTCGAGGACGGCGAGATGATCTCGCCCAACGCGGCTGCTGCAATGCTGGTGCTCGAACTGCACGAGATTGTCGGCGATCGCAAGCACCTGCAGCTCGCGCGGCGCATTCTATACGCCTTCGGAGGGAGTCTGAGCGGCGCCGAGATGGAGCGGGCGGGCATAGCGATGGCCACGGACCGCTACTTGAAAGTGACTAAGGGGGCAAAGGATTGAGCGCATCGGGACGGGTCGTCCTAGGGATCACAGGCGCAAGTGGGGCGATCTATGGCGTCTGCGCGCTCCAACGCGTGGCCACCGCTTTCGACGAGGTGTACGCCATCATCTCGCCACCCGCTGCCATCGTGCTGAAGCAGGAGTTGGGATTAACCGTAGACCCGGAGAGGCCGAGCGCCGAGGGCTTGGGACTGCCTCCACTGCCCAACGTACGGTTCCTGGGCCATCGCGACTTCTTGACTCCGCCTGCGAGCGGGTCGTTCCGACACGAAGGGATGCTGATTGCCCCGTGCTCCATGGGTACTGTCGGGCGGATCGCGCACGGCGTATCGGACGATCTAATCACGCGGGCTGCAGACGTGGCGCTGAAGGAGCGTCGGCGACTGGTGCTGTTAATTCGAGAGAGTCCGCTCAGCCTGGTTCACCTGCGCAACCTGGTTGCGGTCACGGAGGCCGGAGCGATCGTTCTGCCTGCCAGCCCGAGCTTCTACTTCGGGCAGACCACTGTGAACGAGCTGGTGGACGGTGTGGTGCGGCGGGCGCTGCAGTGTTTGGGCAGGCCGGACCCGGATGCGATGGAATGGGGACTATGAGCGTTTTGTCACAGAATGCGCCTAATCGAGTACATTCCGAGGCGATCATCGCCAATTCGATGCGCTAACTCGCAAATCCCTGGAATCCTTGATATACTCTATGCCGTCACTTCATTCTCGTATAGGGAGGTTATCTCGGATGCAGCGAAAAGGTTTCACCCTTATCGAGCTGCTGGTCGTTATCGCAATCATCGCAATCCTTGCAGCAATTCTCTTCCCTGTCTTCGCGCAGGCGCGCGAGGCCGCCATGAAGACCCAGTGCGCGAGCAACAGCAATCAACTCGGCAAGGCAGGCACGATGTATACGCTCGACCAGAACGGCACCCTGTTCTATGGTCGCGTGCATATCAACAATCCGGACAGCTTCCCGGCCGGCTACATCTGGACCGGGCTCATCCAACCTTACGTCAAGTCGAAGCAGGTGCTGCTTTGCCCATCCCGTGATAAGAACCGCGACACGCGGCTCAACAACCCAGCGAAGTTCGCGACGCGGTGGAACTACTCCGAGGACGACAACCACGGATGGCTGAACATCGGATTGAACGTCGGAATTGGGGGTTGGTACAGCGGCGACAATGCGATTATCGTTCGCGAACGCCTGGTTCGCTCGAAGGCCAAGAACGTCTGGTTCGCCGACTCCGTACCGGGAAGCTACCGAACCACCATCAACGAGTGTGTGTCCATCTCCGGGCACAACAGGTTCAAGGGCTATGAAACGGATAACATGTGCGTGAACTGCGCCGGCATCTGTGCTTCGACCCGCCACATCGCAGGCAAGCAAGGCGAGTCACTCTCCGGCTTCAATGAGAACGGAGGCGGCCTCAACATCACGTTCCTCGACAGCCACACCAAGTTCTACCGATGGGACCAGGTGAAGCCTACCATGAACATCGCGGACGTGCCCGCTTCCTGCGGCGACAGCTGGCATCGAGACCAAAGCCGGCGCGACGCGAATGCCGCAAACATCAAGTGGATGACCTGGATCTACGGGTGTCTGGCGGAGTAGTCGGCAATGGGCAAGGATAACAAGCTCGGGCTGATCATCGTCTTGGTCGTTCTGATCGTTATTGCGGGCTTCGTCGTGGCTCGCTACATGGGAGGCCAGGGCACCGATCCGGGCCAGGTTCCAGAGCGATACGGTGACCCGCCCGGAGCGGTTCCACCCGGCTCGGCTCCAGGCATGTAGTCTCGTCGAGGGGCGGGCAATCACCCGCCCCTCGCGCTTCGTGAGAGCCATGAATATCTCCACCGCTTGCGGCGGAGGCATCAACAAAGGGCCCACCTCGGCAGGATTGTGCGATTCTTCGCGAGAAGGGAGATAGCGACACTTCTCCGCCTCGCCGTAGGCGGAGTACACGACAAGGAGAGACCATGGACCTGCGCGAGGCAATCCTGCACCGCAGAAGCATCCGAAACTTCGCCCCGGGCGAGATCCCCGAAGAATCTGTGCGCGAGATGCTTCTCGCGGCAATGTACGCTCCCTCTGCCGGCAACCAGAGACCTTGGCATTTCATCGTCGTTCGAGACCGACGCCTCTTAGACACCGTCGCCCTAATCCATCCCTACGCCCAGATGAGCAAGCAGGCCAGCGTCGGCGTTCTCGTCTGCTCCGACACCACCGGCGTCAAGTATCGCGATCTGTGGCCGCAAGACCTCGCCGCCGCCACGCAGAACTTGCTGCTGATGGCGCACGGGTTGGGCTTGGGCGCGGTGTGGACTGCGGTCTACCCGGACCCAGAGCGCGTGCTTTCCTTCCGCCGCGCTTTTCAGTTGCCTAGCTACGTCGAGCCCTTCGCCTTCGTGCCCATCGGCATACCCGCAGACACACCGGAACATCCCGAGCGATTCGATGAAAGCCGCATCCACACGAACCTCTGGTGAGCTTCGACCGCGCAGGAGGCTCTGAGGTATAAAGAGCGGACTGACCGCGCCGCTTCGGGGCGGACGCGGTTTGCCGTGTGCCTGGGTCCTTATGGGCGAGGCACCGGCGGCTTCATGCGCAGGGGGACAGACCGACATGCCCATTCGACCGGAAGAGATCACCAGCATCCTAGAGAAGGAACTCACCGAGTTTCGCAGCGGCACCACCGTCGAGAGCGTGGGCGTCGTGCTACAGGTGGGCGACGGCATCGCCCGCGTGTATGGCCTGAAGGACGCCATGATGGGAGAGCTACTGGAGTTCCCAGGCGGCGTCTTCGGCCTGGCGCTGAACCTCGAAGAGGACAACATCGGCGCCATCTTGCTCGGCTCCGACAGTGCCATCTCAGAAGGCGACGAGGTAAAGCGCACCGGGCGCATCATCGAGATCCCGGTCGGACGCGGCGTGCTGGGTCGAGTCATCAACGCCCTCGGTCAGCCAGTGGACGGCGGCGGGCCAATTCAGTCCGACGAGTTCCGCAAACTCGAGACCGTGGCTCCTGGCGTGGTCGAGCGCCAGCCGGTCAAAGAGCCGTTGCAGACCGGCATCAAGGCCATCGATTCGATGATCCCGATTGGCCGCGGTCAGCGAGAGCTGGTCATTGGGGACCGCCAGACGGGCAAAACGGCCATCTGCGTGGACACCATCATCAACCAGAAGCACACGCAGGAGACCAGCAAGCCGGTCTACTGCATCTACGTCGCCATCGGTCAGCGCATGTCCACCATCGCGCGAGTGGTGGACTCGCTGAAGCAATTCGGAGCCATGGACTACACGACGGTCATCGTCGCGTCCGCAGACGATTCGAACGCGATGCAGTACCTGGCCCCGTTCGCTGGCGCAACCATCGGCGAGTATTTCCGCGACAACGGCATGCATGCGCTGGTGGTGTACGATGATCTGTCGAAGCACGCACAGGCCTACCGAGCGGTATCCTTGCTGTTGCGCAGGCCTCCGGGACGGGAGGCATACCCCGGCGACGTTTTCTACCTTCATAGCAGGCTGCTGGAGCGTGCCGCAAAGCTGAACGACGAGAAGGGCGGAGGAAGCCTGACCGCCCTCCCGATCATCGAGACGCAAGCCGGCGACGTGTCGGCGTATATTCCGACGAACGTCATCTCGATCACGGACGGCCAGATATACCTGGAGCCCGACCTGTTCTTTGCTGGCGTGCGCCCCGCCATCAACGTGGGCATCTCGGTAAGCCGCGTGGGCGGAAGCGCTCAGATCAAGGCGATGAAGTCGGTGGCCGGTCGTCTGCGATTGGACATGGCACAGTATCGCGAGGTGCAGGCGTTCGCGCAGTTCGCATCCGACCTGGACAAAGCCACGCAGAACCAGCTCATTCGGGGTGAACATCTGCAGGCATTGCTCAACCAGCCCCAGTTCTCCGGCATGCCCGTGGAAGACCAAGTGATTTCCATCTTCAGCGGGTCGGCTGGCTATCTGGACGATATAGACCCCGCCGATGTGCCGCGCTTCGAGTCGGAGCTGCTGGAGTTCGTGAAGGCGAACTATCCCGACGTACCGGAGACCATCCGCGCCACCGGCGAGTTCAGCGCGGAGACCGAAGACACACTGCGAAAGGCCGTGGAGCGCTTCAAGGAGCTGTTCAAGTAGACTGAGATGGCAACGCTGAAGCAGATCCGAGGGCGCATACGAACCGCCAAGAGCATCCAGCAGATCACTCGCGCGATGAAGCTGGTCGCGGCGGCGCGACTGAAGAGAGCGCAAGACCGTGTGTTGCAAGCACGCCCGTTCTCAGAGAAGATGCTGGATCTGATGCGGCAGCTCGGAGCGGCGGGGGACCTGCCAGATCATCCGCTGCTCGCCGTTCGTCCCATCCAACGCGCCGGGGCGCTGCTCATCACTTCGGATCGCGGTCTGTGCGGCAGCTTCAACACGAACATCCTGCGATGCGCGGAGGGATTACTGAGGGAGCGGCCGGTCGAGGCGTGGCGGCTCATCACCGTGGGTAAAAAGGGCCAGGCGTTCGTCTCCAAGCGCGGCTATCAGGTGGCCGAGCATTACTCGTTCCCGCCGACGGGTGCCACACTCGTAGACGCGGGAACTGTGACAGCGCGCATCACGGAGATGTTCGTCTCCGGCGAGACGGATGCCATCTATGTGGTGTACAGCAAGTTCATCTCCCCGCTGAAGCAAGTGCCGACCGTGACCCAGCTCCTGCCCATCGAGCCGCCGAGCGATGGCGAGAACGGCCCTGCGCTCGACTATATTTTCGAACCCTCCGCTGCCGAGCTTCTCGGCAGGCTCCTGCCCCACTACCTCCGGACGCTCGTCTATCAAGCTTTCATCGAAGCGAATGCCAGCGAGCACGGCTCCCGGATGACCGCCATGAGCGCTGCCACGGATAACGCCGCCACGATGATCCGTGAGTTGACCCTCCACGCAAATACCGTTCGTCAGGCCGGCATTACGAAGGAACTGCTCGAGGTCGTCGCCGGCGCCGAAGCACTCTCAGGGTAAAGGCGCTGCCGCTGGTATACTCCGCCCAACCTTCCGAAACATGAAAGGGGTTGGTCCAGAAGTGGACGAGCTGAGCACACGATACGAACCGCAGCAAGTCGAAGACCGGTGGTACGCGTTCTGGGAAGAACGTGGATACTTCAAGCCGGAGAGCGACCGAGACCCCAACACCACAAAGGTCCCCTACTGCATCACCATCCCGCCACCGAACGTTACCGGCTCATTGCACATCGGTCACGCGCTCTGTTACACCATTCAGGACGTGCTAACCCGCTGGAAGCGCATGCAGGGTTACGATGTGCTCTGCCTACCTGGAACCGACCATGCGGGCATCGCCACGCAGATGGTGGTGGAGAAGGCGCTTCGCGCCGAAGGCACCAGCCGACACGAGTTGGGCCGAGATCGCTTCATCGAACGCGTGTGGGAGTGGAAACGCCGGTACGGCGACACGATCATCGCGCAGTTCCGCCGCATGGGTTTCTCTTTCGAGTGGGGGCGTCTCGCCTTCACGATGGACCCCCACTATGCGAGTGGCGTGATCCGCACCTTCGTGGATTGGTGGGAGAACGGCCACATCTATCTCGGCAACCGCGTGGTCAACTGGTGCCCGAGTTGCCACACCGTTATCTCGGACATAGAGGTCGAGGACCGCGAGCAGAACGGCAAGCTGTACTACGTGCGATACCCCTTCGCAGACGGGGACGGCCATATCACCATCGCTACCACACGACCAGAAACCATGTTAGGCGATGTGGCGGTTGCGGTCAACCCCGAGGATGACAGGTATGCACGTCACATTGGCAGAGAGCTGCTTCTTCGTCTGGTAGGTCGCCCCATCCCACTCATCGCCGATGAGCACCCGGACCCGGCGTTCGGCACCGGCGCCGTCAAGATCACGCCCGCGCACGATCATAACGACTTCGAGGTGGGTCTGCGACACGGCCTGCCAATGCCTTGCATCCTGGCCGAGGATGCCACTGTGGACACCTCGGGATTGATGGAGGAATTCGGCGAAAACGAGTTTCTACGGCGCTACCATGGTATGGATCGGTACGTCGCACGCAAGGCGGTGCTCGAAGACCTCGAAGCCCTCGGCCTGCTGGAAAAGGTGGAGGACTACAAGCTTGTCTTCGGTGCATGCATGAGGTGCCACACCGCGCTCGAGCCTATGCTGAACGAGCAGTGGTTTGTGGCCATGCAAGCTCTTGCAGCCCCTGCGGCGAAGGTAGTAGAAGAGGGGCGTGTTCGCTTCGTGCCCGAGCGTCACGCCGACACCTACTTGCGATGGATGGCCGGCATCCGTGATTGGGCCGTTTCTCGTCAGCTATGGTGGGGACACCGCATTCCGGCATGGTTTTGCCAGGACTGCCACCCCGAGGACTTCGCCGAGAGTGAAGACGGACTGCGCCTCGTCCGACGCCGTGGCCCCATCGTCCAGATGGACCCCCCCACCGAATGCCCGCGATGCGGTGGCACCAACCTAGTGCAGGACCCATGGGTGCTCGATACATGGTTCTCCAGCGCACTGTGGCCACATGCCGTTCTCGGCTGGCCGGACGACACACCGGACCTGAAGCGCTTCTACCCAACCGACGTGTTAGTTACCGCGAAGGACATCATCTACCTGTGGGTAGCGCGTATGATCACAACGGGTCTGTACCACCTAGACGAGATCCCGTTCCGCGACGTGCTCATCCATGCCACGGTGCTTAACGAACAAGGTCAGCGCATGTCTAAGTCCCTAGGCACCGGGATTGACCCGTTGGAGGTAGTGGAGCAGTACGGCGCCGACTCGCTCCGCTATGCGCTGCTTCTACAGACCGGCTGGAACCAAGAGATCCGCTTCGGCGAGAAGCGCATCGAGGAGGCCCGCAACTTCTGCAACAAGATGTGGAACGCCTCGCGCTTCGTACTGATGAACCTGGACGAGGAGTTCCGTGCTAGCTATCGCGGCCTGCCCGACGAGAGCGAACTGGAGTTAGTGGATCGGTGGATCGTATCACGCCTATCTGCGACGGTGGAGCAGACGAGCGGTGCGCTCGAGGTGTACAACATGGCCGAGGCGACGCGACCGCTGCAGGAGTTCTTTTGGGGAGAGCTGTGTGACTGGTACATCGAGGCCGCCAAGCCGAGACTGGGTGATCCCGCCAAGCGCGGCGTGGTTCAATCCGTGTTAGTGTATGTTCTGGACGTGTACATGCGTTTGCTCCACCCCTTCATGCCCCACCTGTCTGAGGAGGTGTATCAGCGACTGCCGGGGCACGGAGAGAGCGCCTGCATCGCCGAGTGGCCGAAAGCAGGGAAACGGTATCCGGATGCCGAGGAGGAGATAGACGCACTCATTGATGTCGTGCGCGCTGCGAGAAGCCTTCGCGCCGAGGTCGGCCTCACACCGATGCGTGCCTGCCCAGTCCTCTATTTATCAACTTGTGACGAGCGTGCCCAGGCCATGCTGCAGCAGGGACGGGAATTGATCGCGGGTCAGGCATGGTTCGAGCGACTCGAGCTCGCGCCGCCGGATGCCTCCGTGAAGCGCCTGGAAGCCTCGGTCGGCCCCGTGGACCTGTACCTACCCATTGAGGGCGTGATTGACGTGCAAGCGGAGATCGCGCGACTGACCCGCGAGAAACAGCGGGTGGAGACGGAGCTGGCATCCGTGCAGGCCCGGTTGGACAACCCGCAGTTCCTGGAGCGCGCGAAGCCCGAGGCGGTGGAGAAGGCGAGGAACGACGCGGCCGAGCTTACAGCTAACCTGCAGAAGGTGGAAGAGCGCCTCCGCCTGTTCTCTTCCCCCTGAGCTCATCGCCACGAGGCGTGGCCAATTACTGCCAACGCGGCTCCTTCCGTCACGCTTAGCCTGTGTAAGCCTGAGCCTGTCGAAGCGTGGCCTCGCCCGTCGCACACTATCACCTCTTGCCACAACGCTCGCGGCGCACGATTGCACGCTTCGACAAGCTCAGCGTGACTTATAATGACGAGGACGCCCCGACAATGGACGCCCTGGGCCGCGCTTCGACAGGCTCAGCGTGACGGGAGGGCTGTCCACGGTGCGCAGATACCCCCCACCCACAACGCCACCGGGTCAGCAGGCGGAATCGGCTCGCGAACGTGGCATCGCCGTCC
>JABRVX010000028.1 GCA_039961735.1 Fimbriimonadia bacterium | reverse complement strand
GGGCACGGGTGGGTAGTGTGAGGTGCGGACTGCATTCAGGTTCGCCTGCTTCATCATGGTGAGGTCACGCTCTGTTAGCTCCTCGGTGACGGCGCGACCCATCAAGGGGTGCTGGTCGTGATGGCAGGTTCCCTTGAACTTGACGGGCCTCCCGTTGATGAGCACCTCGGACCCTTTCACCTCGGTCTGACGGAAGCCGAACGGGATGTCGGTGTGTACCTCACCAGGACTCAGGGTGGCTCGAAGGGTGTACAGGTAGGGGTGCTCTGCATCCCACTTGCGAGGTGCGCGAACGGCAATGCGGAACGTGGCCTCTTCCCTGCCCCACGCTGTTAGCGCCAGGGGGACGGGCTCCTCGCCGGCCGCCACTCGATTGCCCACTGCATCGATCAGAGACATACTGACCATGGTGTTCGCCTGCTTGGCCGAGGCATTCGCTACGGCAACACGTGCAACCACGGTAGCATCTCGATAGTACTCGTCGAACTCCGTATGCGCTTCCATCAAGACGACATGCACATCCGGGACTCGGAACAGCGACACGCTGCGATAGATGCCCCCGAGCGGAAAGCTCGCGTAGTAGCTCATGCGGTCCAGTTCGTCCGAGCACGGTGTGTGTTCGGTTGCGCGCACTGCGATGAGGTTGTCTCCCTCACGCACCGATTCGGTGACATCTGCTTCGAAGGGTGTCGCTCCACCGTCGTGTCTAGCGACGAGGGTTCCATTGATCCATACTTCCGCGCCACTATACACACCTTCGAATCTGAGTTTGAGTCGCCCCTCGCCGTCTGGTGCACGAAAACGCCTTCGGTACCCTCCGACACCGGTCTTCGAGCTAAACCCCTTCATTACCCAGTGGGAGGGGGTCTCTAAGTCAGTCCAGTTCGAATCCTCGAACGATGCCTCCCAAAACCCGTCGGGAGGATCGGGACAGAATCGCCACGTACCGTCGAGGGTGGTAACGCCGGTGGCGGGAATCGGCGTCAGGCCGTATTGGAAATCCAGAGAGTCTACAGACTGCCTGCGGGTGACGCCCATCGTCTCCACGGAAACGCTGACATCGCCACTGAGGGTATATGGCATGGGCGCGGTAAAGATGCCGTGCTCGTCGGCAGTGGCTTCGCTATGCCAGGTCCCCCCCTCGCTGCCGCCGGCAAGAGTGACCTTGGCACCAGGCACAGGCATCGCGCCGAGCGAGTCGGAAACAACGCCGATGAAGTTACCACGCAGGTCTGAGGCCAGGTATGCCTGGACCGGGATCGCCATCGGGTCCGAGAAGACCTGCACCTCGGTAAAGCTAGGGCCATGCGTGATGTTGGCGATGCGAAGCTTGCGAGTGGCTACCGGCTCGCACCGGATCACTACCACGCGCGGCAGACTGTGGCCCTCGCGTCCCGCGTGGCGAAGCGTACGCCATGCGCCGCGCTCAGCGTCCCATGCCTGCAGGTCTAGCTCCCACACATACCGGTCGTATTGGTGGATGACCACCTCTGCGACCGTAACGTCGGCGGGCCACTCGAGCTGGTACCACACGCCTTCGTTATGTCCAGGAATGGCGGACCAGCGCGACTCCATCACACCGTCGTTCGCCTTGTCGGGTGTCAGATCCGAATAGGACTCGGATGCACTCGCTTTGGCCGAGCGCGCGAGGTTCTCTTGTGCAGAAGCGGCGCACATAGTGATGACTCCTCCTAGTATGAGCAGTAATAGTCTCCCTGTCACTGCCGCCTCCTGTTTCGTCCCCAGTTCACCAGCGATGCGAGCGGTCGGCTGCCTTCGACGTCAATTCCAGCGCCAGCTTTCGGCGCCGAAGCCACGCATACACCCAGAGTGCGATACCACCCAAGAACCCGACGTCGTACGCCATCTGGTGGGCCCACCAATCCGCCATGAATGCTGCGTGCTTCTCCACCGGCAGTTGCGTCGCCACCCACTCTGGCGGCCACGCCCACCCGTTCTTGCTGGCGATATACCCTGCCACCCCAGCCACCAACGCACCAATCGCGACTGCGACCATCAGCCAAGCGATGGGTCGGACGAGGTCCGCAGCATTCAGCTCCGGCCGCGACCCGAGGCGCGACACCATAACGAGCGGGGCTCCCAGCAACACGCCGACCCACCAGGTAGCGATCACCCCCCACACGAGACCTACCAGCGTGGGAGAATCCGAGACGATGACCGGCGGGTGGAACACGGTGAAGTACTCGATGCAGATGCGCGAAGTGATCTGATCCTGCACCAGGCCGTAGACGACCGACGCCAACACGCAGACACCGACGATCTTCAGACCCTCCATACGAGGCCAGCGATTCCCGCTCTACGCCCGAGGTCCTTCCGACCGACTCCGAGCCTACGGGTGCTCCTCGTGCTGGGTGTCGCTCTCGCCCTGCGGCCCGATCCAGCCGCGCCGCCAGAAGAACACTACCATCAGCAACGCGATGAGCATCATCAGGCTGAGCGCGAACAGGTAGCCGAAAGGCCAGTCGAGCTCGGGCATGTTCCACGGCGAGCGCTCGGTGTTGAAGTTCATTCCGTAGATGCCCGTGACGAAGGTGAGCGGAATAAACACGGTGGCGATGATAGTGAGTACCTTCATCACCTCGTTCAGACGGTTGCTCACGGCGGAGACGTACAGGTCCATCAGGTCGGCGCACACCTCGCGGCTCAGCTCCACGATCTCCATCAGCCGCACGATGTGGTCGTAGCAGTCGCGCAGATAGACCCGCACGCCGTCCGAAGTGAGCGAAGAAGTGTCGCGGATGAGAGCGTTGACCGCCTCTCGAAGCGGCCAAACCGCGCGGCGCAGGGTGAGCAGCTCGCGCTTCACTCCGTACACCTGCGCCATCGTGTGCTCGTCCGGTCGGGTCAGGATGTGCGACTCCACCACGTCGAGTCGCTCGCCCAGATCTTCGAGGGGTGGAAAGTAGGCATCCACGACTGCGTCCAAGATGCAGTACATTAGATAGTCGGTCCCACGGCCGAGGATGCCGGGCTCGCGGGCTGCGATGCGTTTGCGGATGGGGTCGAAGCAGTCCTGGGCGTCCTCCTGGAACGTGACCAGGTAGCCGTCACCGAGGAACAGGCAGAGCTGTTCGGTGCGCAGGCTCTCGCCGCCGTGCACGGCACGCACCACCAGAAAGCGATAGCTCTCGAAATCCTCCAGCTTCGGCCGCTGGTGTGGGTTGAGCACGTCCTCCAGGGCGAGCACGTGCAGGCCGAACTGCTCGCCGATGCCGCGGATGAGATCTACGTCGCCCAAGCCGACGACGTCCACCCACACGTTCGGCCACTCGTCGCGGTAGCGCCGAACCGCTTGTGGATCGGTTCCCGATCGATCCACGCAGCCTTGTGGGCCGTAGGCGATAACCCTTAGCGTGGTGGCGCGCGCCGTCGGATCGGCAATCAGCGTCCCCGGTGCCGTACCGACAGGCAGACGGCGATGGGCCGGGTTCTCTCGTCTACGGCGCCTTTTGCTGCTCACTCTGTCCTCCTATTCTCAGTCCGAAGTTCGCCGTCCGCGCGTCGCTTCTTGCCGCAGACCGTGGCCGGGCTCCTTGCACCCTCGCTAGCCTATCCGATACACTCTCGTTCTTGTATGCCGATGACCCACCAGGAGTCTCTTGCCCGATGCTAGACCCGTCAACCTCCGTCAAGACCATCTTGCGTATGGAACCCGGCCGCCGCGTCGTCGCGCACGGCTGGGTACGTACCCGGCGCGACTCGGCGAATGTGTCGTTCGCCGAGCTGAACGACGGGAGCTGCATGAGCAACCTGCAGTTGGTAGTAGATGCCGGAGTACTGCCCGACGATCTGCTCGCGAAGGTCACGACGGGCGCATGCATCCGCGCAGAGGGAGAGCTCGTGGAATCGCCCGCCGCAGGCCAGGCCGTGGAGCTGCGTGTCTCAGCCGTCGAGCTGTTCGGCGAAGCGGAGCCTGCGACGTATCCACTACAGAAAAAGCGGCACTCGTTCGAGTACCTGCGCGAGATCGCGCACCTTCGGACGCGGTCGAACACATTCGGCGCCGTGTTCCGGGTGCGGCACGCACTCGCCTATGCCATCCATCGGTTCTTCCACGAGCGGGGGTTTCTCTGGGTCCACACGCCCATCATAACTGCCTCGGACTGCGAAGGGGCGGGCGCGATGTTCGGCGTGACGACGCTAGACTTGATGAACCTGCCGCGAACGCCGGAAGGCTCCGTGGACTACTCGCAAGACTTCTTCGGCAAGCCCACCTTTCTGACGGTAAGCGGGCAGTTGGAGGCCGAGATCTTCGCACTCGCCTTCTCGAACTGCTACACCTTCGGCCCCACCTTCCGTGCAGAGAACTCGAACACACCTCGCCACCTAGCCGAGTTCTGGATGATCGAGCCGGAGATGGCATTCTGCGACTTGGCAGGCGATGCCGACCTGGCCGAGGAGTTCCTGAAGTACTTGATCTCCTACGCGCTAGAGCACTGCCGGGAAGACTTGGAGTTCTTTACCAAGCGGATTGACGAGAGCGTGCTGCCGACCCTAGAGCACGTGGTCGGGTCGTCGTTCGAGAGGATCAGCTATACGGAAGCGGTCGAGCTGCTGGAGAAGGCCGACCGACCGTTCGAGTTCCCCGTGTTTTGGGGTATGGACATCCAGACGGAGCACGAGCGCTATCTGACCGAGGAGTTGTTCCAGCGTCCCGTTACGGTGGTGGATTACCCGAAGAGCATTAAGGCCTTCTATATGCGTCGGAACGACGACGGGAAGACCGTTGCGGCGATGGACATCCTGTTTCCGCGCATCGGTGAGATCGTCGGAGGTAGCCAAAGAGAGGAGCGACACGATGTGCTGCTCCAGGCGATTCGCGAGCACGGCCTCCCGGAAGAGCCCTATTGGTGGTATCTGGAGCTGCGTAAGTTCGGCACGGTGCCGCACGCGGGATTCGGGCTCGGCTTCGAGCGGATGGTAATGTTCGTTACGGGCATGAAGAACATCCGTGACGTGATCCCCTTCCCGCGGGCGCCTTTGCAGGCGGAGTTCTGACGAGGTAAGCCGACCGGTCCGACTATGCGGACGTGTCAGCCTAGTCGGGCTATCTGCGGCTACGATGAACTTCCCGGCAGCTGCATCCGTCCTACATATAGCTGGCCCTGCTAGCGGGTGCCAGAGAGTTGGGCATGGGTGCACCCGTTTCGGGTACACCCATTTGGGCGAAGGCCCTACAATCTTTATTGGCCGAAGTGCAGCCCCAATACGATGGATCAGCTTTCGGGCGGAGGTATATCCTTGAACGCAGACACTCGCAGGGGTTTCACCCTAATCGAGCTTCTCGTCGTTATCGCAATCATCGCGATTCTTGCAGCGATTCTGTTCCCCGTTTTCGCCCGCGCTCGCGAGCAGGCAGCCGCCACGCAGTGCCTGAGCAACTGCAATCAGGAGATCAAGGCATTCCTGATGTACACGGGCGACAACAACAACTCGGCCGTCCTTACGTACTTCCCAGGCACGAATGCCAACGACGTAGCACCGGGTTGTATGCGTCCGAGCAAGCCGGGCTTACCCGACCAGCCGTGCACGCCTCAGACCCCGGGCTGGCCTTGGCTGCTGGAGAAGTACCGCAAGAGTTATGACGTGCTCCGTTGTCCCACCGCAGGCGACCCGTTCGGCATCTATGGGGCGAACTCACCGTACAATTGGTGGTTCAACTGGAGTCGGTTCGCCCAGCACGGGTATAACTGGGTCTACTTTGCGCCCTCGGCCCACCCCAGCTACCCAGGGTTCACGTTGGGCCTGCAGGTGCCTCAGAGGCTCACGAAGTTCCAGGCGCCAGCGGACACGATTGTCTTCGTGGACAGCAGAGTCTGGATAACCGATGAGCAGCGGTACAAGGCCGGCTATATCGTGAGCGATCCGCCCACCGCGGCAAACGCGATCGGCGGCATCTGGTGGTTCGGCGGCTGGAATAGCGTGTCACCCGATCCGCGCCACTCGAACGGGATCAACACCGTGTTGCTCGATGGTCACACGAAGAAGTTCCGGATTGAGGCAATCGCTGACGACGCCCGCTGGGACTACCGGGCGGACTAGGCGCTAGATTTAGTGCCTCCATCCGCGTCGGATGAAGGCTCTGGAAAATGCAGGAGGCGCATAACGGTGATTCGTAACGCACTACTTCTTGCTCTGGCGGTACTGGTCGCTCTGGTGATGGTAGGCTGTAGCGAGCAGAAGGACTACAGCAAGACCCCGCTGCAGCCAAAGGGCGAGCCGAACCCCGACTTGCCAGTCGCGTCGCCCGGAGGTGCCGCAGGTGGCGCCGGAGGCGGTGGAGCAGCAGGCGGCGAGGGCCAGTAGAGCCGCGTTCTCATCAGCCAGGCCCGCCCTCCTGGGCGGGCCCTACCTGCTCCGCGGGAGTCCGGCAACGCTTCAGCCGCCAGCCCCGGTGATGCGATTCCAATGCTGTTGCGCTATTTTCCATGCCTAGACGTTTCCATGCATCAATACTGCTTAGATTCCATGCTTAGACGTTTCGGCTCCCGTCTACCGCAAAGCTCTGGCCCGTAGCCGACGCTGGCAGCCGAACGTCGAGGCTCCTGAGAGCGCCCCGGCGCGGTCCCTGGGACGGCAGTAGGTGTGAGCTTCAGCGCCACCGACCGGGAACGCGGGCCAGGGCATGGATTCTGGCAGCGTCCACGTCAAGGCCCTCAACTCCGAACTGCCGGCGGCTAAGCTGTCATTCCGAGCGCAGCGAGGAATCTCTTTCTCCACTGCCACCAGCCGCAAGTTACTCGGTCCGGTCATCCGGATCGCAGCGTGCGTGCACTGGGGGCAGAGCGACGGAGGTGGGCCAGGGCATTGAGGTATTAGATTCCCGCCTGCGCGGGAATGACGAAGGCTACGGGCGTACGCTCGTTACTGTAATTCCCGCGCAGGCGGGAATCGAGGCGGTTGCTCCGAGCCTCGACGTTCGGCTGTTGGGGTCGTCCGTGGGCGGAAGCTTGGCGGCAGCCGAACGTGGAGGCAGGGACCGCGTTGGTCCCCAGGGTCGGGGGAAAATCCGGGCGTTTCGGTATACGCCCGTGTACCTTGACAAAGGCGCGGATTTCGCTATACTTGGGCGGTATGCGATTGCCGCTGTGGATTCTCGCCTTGCCGTTGGGACTCGGCGCCGCCGGATGCGACCGCCTGGGGCCCGTGGACAGCGACTCGGATAAGGGCAAGCTCAAGATCGAGCAGCCGGGGGAGTCCCCCGACACCGACCGCAAGGGCGACGTGAAAGGTCATCCCTCGGCCGTTGGCGGCGGCATTATCTACGACGACGGCTTGTAGCACCATCTGCCTTCTTGCAGGGAGTGGCAGAGATGGAACGAGGCCGTCCGGCAGTTGTGCCGGACGGCCTCGGGGTTCGGCTGATTGGCTTCGCTTGGCCGCCTCTGCCCTCTCCACTGCGAGAGGATGGGGCAGTGCTATCCGCCATGCAGTGCTATCCGTCATGCTGAGCCTGTCGAAGCATGACGACCGGGCGCGGCGCTCACTGTCACTGACCCATCCCCTACGAGTGGCGAGGGATAGAAGAAGAAGAACGAGGCCGTCCGGCAGTCGTGCCGGACGGCCTCGGGGTTCACTCTAGAGGCCTGCAGAAGTCTCCAACCCCTTACGCCCTGCGCCGCCTATGAGCGGCCAGAAGGCCGGCCAACCCGGCTCCCAGTGCTGCTAGCGACCCTGGCTCGGGCACCAGTCGCATCTGACCGCGAATCTCCCCACCAGGAAATGTCTGTGTGTGTACGTTGACGTACAAGTTCCCAGCTACGAGCTCTGCCAAATGGGTGGCGCTCAGGGTCCCGGCGCCCACGACCGGATTGGTCCAGACGCCGCCCGGTAGCAGGTTGAAGATGACGGGGCCGTTGACGCCCACGGGCGCATTGTGTATGTGAGCCGCGATGATTGTAGAAGTAAGCCCGTCGGCGGTCATCGAGTACGTGAAGTCGCCAGTGACCATGTTGATGTCGAAGAGGCCGTAGCCCGTTCCCGGGCTCGCGTTGGGCGGCACCTCCTCTAGGCCGGTCATGTTGACCTCCCACAGCGCCGCCAGTGCCGTGGTGGTGCAGACGGTTAGAGCCGCAAACGTGGCGGCAAGGACACGAACTGTCTTCATGCGTCGCTTCCTTTCTACGTGTAAGCGATTGGCTGAAACGCCTTGCCTAACCCCCAGCGTGGTGGAGTCAAGGGCTTGTCGGCATTCCTTTTAGTATTGCTAATTATACGCTGACTCTGGGCAACTCGACGGCAATTTTCGGGGCCGGATCACGAAAGCTACTGGCAGGTACCATAACGGCAACCACCGATTCGAAGGAGATTCAGATGGCAGAGCAGTTCCGCGCTCTTATCAATGGCGAGTGGGTCGCGTCCGGCACCCGAGGTACTTTCGAGAACATCAACCCGGCAGACAACAGCGACGTCGTCGGCACCTTTCCCAAGTGTGGGAGAGAAGAAGTGGAGGCCGCGGTGGCCTCGGCCAAGGAGGCGCAGAAAGCTTGGGCGCTGGTCCCCGCCCCACGGCGTGGCGAGATCATCAAGCGATGCGGGGACATCCTGGCCGAGCGCAAGGAAGACCTAGCCCGGCTGATGACACGAGAGATGGGCAAGATCCTAGCCGAAACACGCGGCGACGTTCAGGAGGCCATAGATACCGCCTACATGATGGCCGGCGAAGGACGGAGGATGTACGGCGACACTGTCCCATGCGAGCTACCGAACAAGTTCGGCATGAGCATTCGATGCCCCATCGGTGTTGCCGTGATGATCACTCCGTGGAATTTCCCGATGGCAATCCCCTCGTGGAAGATATTCCCTGCCCTCGTGTGCGGCAACACGGTGGTGCTGAAGCCGGCCACCGACACCCCGGCATCTTCCGCCCGCTTCGTCGAGGCCCTGTTGGACGCCGGTCTTCCACCGAAGTGCATCCACCTGGTGTACGGCAGCGGGCGTGACGTGGGCGAGACGCTTGCCACCCATCCGGATGTCGGGGTGGTCTCGTTCACGGGATCTTCGGAAGTAGGCAAGCGCCTTGCCGCGGTGTGTGGCGAGCGGCTGAAGCGTCTATCGCTGGAACTGGGCGGCAAGAACCCTCAGATCGTGATGGAGGACGCGAATCTCGAGCTCGCCGTAGAGGGTGCTCTGTGGGGCGCGTTCGGCACCACGGGGCAGCGATGCACGGCGACATCACGCCTCATCGTGCATCGAGACGTGAGGGAGGAGTTCACCTCGATGCTGGTTGCTCGAGCCAAGGAACTGAAGATCGGCAACGGGTTGGACGACAGCGTACAGATGGGCCCATGCATCAATGCCGCCCAGCGAGATTCGGTGCACGGCTACGTCGAGATAGGTAAAGCCGAGGGCGCGAGGATGCTGTGCGGTGGGCACGCGTTGACGGATGGGGAGTATGCCAAGGGTTCGTTCTATGCGCCAACGGTGTTTGCCGACGTGACCCCCAAAATGCGCATTTTTCAGGAGGAGATATTCGGGCCCGTTGTGGGAATTACCGAAGTATCGTCTTTCGAAGAGGCGATTGCGGTGGCGAACGACTGTACCTACGGGTTGTCTAGCTCTATCTACACCCGTGACGTAAATCGTGCGTTCCGCGCCATGCGAGACATCCAAGCAGGCATCACCTACATCAATGGCCCGACCATCGGGGCCGAAGTCGGGTTGCCGTTCGGCGGGGTCAAAAACACCGGCAACGGGCACAGAGAGTCGGGGCACCAGGTACTGGACATCTTCACCGAGTGGAAGTCGGTGTACGTGGACTTTTCTGGTCGGCTGCAGCGCGCGCAGATCGACACGGAGGCACTCAGCGGCTAGTCCTTATTGGAACCTCTGCCGAGCCGCAAGCTCTCGCTGGCGTTTGACTATACGATGAGCAGCGAGGGGCGTGCCGCGGATCGTGTGCTGCTGACGGGAGCCACAGGCTACGTCGGCGGCAGGCTTCTGCGCGTCCTGGAGAGTCGGGGGTATCGAGTGCGCTGCATGGCGCGCAATCCGCATCCTTTGGCATCACGTGTGGGGCCGGACACCGAAGTGGTGCAGGGTGACGTGACGGACCCAGCGTCCCTACGTGGCGCGATGCGTGGGGTCTTCGCCGCGTATTATCTCGTCCACTCGATGGGTTCCTCCGGGAGGTTCGACGAGGAGGACCGCGAGGGTGCTAGAGCCTTCGGCTTGGCGGCCGCGGAAGCGGGGGTTGGTCGGATCATCTACCTCGGAGGCCTTGGGAGAGGGGATAGTCTTTCGCCTCACCTGGCCAGCAGACAGGAAGTTGGGAAGATCTTGCGTGAAAGCGGAGTCCCAACCATCGAGTTTCGCGCTTCGGTGATCATTGGCTCGGGCAGCCTTTCATTCGAGATGGTTCGTTCCCTCGTAGAGTCGCTTCCCGTGATGGTCACGCCTCGCTGGGTGCTGACACCGACGCAACCAATCGCCGTGGAGGACGTCATCGAGTATCTGGCAGCGGCGGTGCACGTGCCCCTGGACGGGAGTCGCGTTTTCGAGATCGGTGGACCCGACCGCGTGAGCTATCTCGATCTCCTGCGCGAATATGCGAGACAGCGGGGTCTGAAGCGGTTGATTCTGCCGGTGCCCGTGCTGACACCGTGGCTTTCCAGTCTGTGGCTCGGTTTGGTAACACCGCTGTACGCAAGGGTCGGAAGGAAGCTGATTGATAGCGTGCGCAACGAGACCGTCGTGACGGACGACAGCGCTCTGGAAGCGTTTGCGATTAGGCCACGTGGATTCCGAGAGGCAATCGAGCGAGCGCTCGCGAACGAGGACCGTGAGTACGCCGAGACGCGCTGGTCGGACGCTCTTTCGTCCGCCGGGAGACCTCGAAGCTGGGGAGGAGTGCGATTCGGACCACGGATTGTGGACTCGCGGGTGCGGCTGGTGCGAGTGCCGCCGGAGCAAGCGTTCGAGCCTATTCAGCGGATCGGAGGGGCAAACGGTTGGTACTACGGTGACTGGCTGTGGCGGTTGCGCGGCGCGCTAGACCTGCTGGTCGGGGGACCGGGCATGCGAAGAGGCCGAAGGCACCCCGAAGAGATTTCTCCGGGCGAGCCGCTGGACTTTTGGACAGTGGAGGCCTTCGAGAGGAACCATCTCCTGCGCTTGGTGGCCGGTATGAAGGTGCCCGGTCGCGCTTGGCTTCAGTTCGAAGTGATACCGGCGAACGGGGGCTCGCAGATTCGGCAGACTGCCGTTTTCGATCCAGCAGGGGTTAGCGGAAGGCTGTACTGGTACCTCCTGTACCCCATCCATGCCGCCATCTTCGGGGGAATGCTGCGGGAAATCGCTCGGCGGGCGGAGAGGGAAAACGGCAAATGACTTCGGTAGTCTGGTTTCGGACCGATTTGCGCCTTTCCGACAATCCTGCGCTCGCACAGGCAGCTTCTTCCGGTGCCGTAGTACCTCTGTTCGTCTGGTCGCCCGAAGACGAAGGGGAGTGGCCAATGGGTGCGGCGAGTCGGTGGTGGTTGCACCACTCGCTAGTTTCACTGGACGCGGAGCTGAGGCATCGGGGCTCCCATCTCGTCATTCGCCGTGGGCGCGCTGCCCAGGTCATTCCGGGAGTTGTCAGAGAGGTCGGGGCCAACGCTCTGATCTTCTCCAGGCGGTATGAACCTACCGCGCGCGAAGTGGAAGCAGATGTCGTTGCTGCCGTGGAGCAGCTCGGGGTGCACACAAGTGTGCACGGTAGTTCCCTGCTGCACGAGCCGTGGGAGATTGCGACTGCCGACGGCAAGCCGTATCAGGTGTTCACGCCCTTCTGGAAAGCGTGCCTTGCCGCTCCCGAGCCGCCGCGTCCGACGGCGGGGCCGACGTCGCTCGATGCGCCCGGTACCTGGCCGACGTCGCTCACCGTGGAAGACTTGGGGCTTCTGCCAGAAGTGGATTGGGCTGCAGGCCTGAGGGAAATGTGGGAGCCTGGAGAAGCAGGGGCGAGAAAACTGCTGGAGCGGTTCGCTGGTGGGCCGGTGGACCGCTACGCAACGGACCGGAACCGCCCTGACATCCCGGGGACTTCTAGGCTTTCCCCGCATCTGCACTTCGGGGAGATTTCGACGCGAGAGGTGTGGCATGCGTGCCGGCGCTCCTCGGTATATGCTTCGGAGTTGGGGTGGCGGGAGTTTGCCCACCACTTGCTCTGGCACTTCCCCCACACACCGACAGAGCCGCTGCGCGAGCAGTTTCGCGATTTCCCCTGGGTGAAGGATCCAGATGCGTTTCATCGGTGGACGAAGGGGCTGACCGGCTATCCGTTCGTGGACGCAGGGATGCGAGAGCTGTGGTACACGGGGTGGATGCACAACAGGACCAGGATGGTCGTAGCATCCTTCCTGGTGAAGGATCTACTAATCCCGTGGCAGCAGGGTGCGAGGTGGTTTTGGGACACACTGGTGGACGCCGACTTGGCCAACAATACACTCGGCTGGCAGTGGGCAGCAGGTTGTGGGGCGGACGCTGCGCCTTACTTTCGCATCTTCAATCCAGTGATGCAGGGGAAGAAGTTCGACCCGAAGGGCGACTATGTCCGGAGGTGGGTCCCTGAGCTTTCCGCAATCCCATCCAGCGAGATCCACGAACCGCGTCACTCGCTCGATGGCATGGCAAGCGGCTACCCAGCGCCCATCGTGGATCACGCCGCAGCAAGGCAACGGGCGCTCGCGGCGTTCGAGGGGCTTCGCCGTTCGTGAGCGAGCTGCTGCAGTTCTCTACCACGCTGGCAGCCCCTAGGGAGTTCGCCTTCGAGTGGCACGAGCGACCGGGGGCGTTCGATAGGCTGAGTCCGCCTTGGGACAAAGTGCGGTTGGTCGAGAGCCATGGTGGCATCCGGGACGGAAGCAGGGCGACGCTAGAGGTGCCAATCGGGCCATTTCGAATCCACTGGCTGGCGGAGCACCGTGGATACGAACACGGCCGGTCGTTCGATGACTTCCAGCTTCGTGGGCCGTTCGCCCAGTGGCTTCATCGGAGGCGTTTCGAGGACGAGGGGCCAGGCTGCAGACTGGATGAGACCCTGGAGTACCGGCTGCCGTTCGGGTTGCTGGGTCGGATGCTGGCCGGGCGGTCGGTGAGAACGAGGGTGCAACGGGTGTTTCGGTACCGATCGCGGGTACTACAGTGGGACGTGGAAGCACACTATGGGGCTAGGAATACCGGGCCGATGCGCGTGCTGATCTCGGGCGCTGGAGGCTTGGTCGGCAGCCACCTTCGACCGTTTCTCAGCACGGGTGGTCACCACGTGGCTTCGCTGGTACGCAGGGCCCCGCAGACGGACTCCGAGATTCGCTGGGACCCGGCGCGGGGAGACCTCGATCCTTCTTTGCTGGAAGGTTTCGACGCGGTGATCCATCTGGCGGGTGAGAGCATCGAGGGAAGGTGGACTTCGGAGAAGAAGGCCGCAATTCTGAAGAGCCGAGTGGACTCCACCCGTCTGTTGGCAGAGGCACTCGCCAGGCTGACGAAACCTCCTGTCACGTTGATCTCGGCATCGGCAATCGGCTTCTATGGCGATCGCGGCGACACGGAGCTAACGGAAGAGTCGGCGCGAGGTAGCGGCTTTTTACCGGACGTAGTTGCTGCTTGGGAGGAAGCAGCTTCGGCTGCGCGCGAAGCCGGCATCCGCGTCGTGCATCCACGATTCGGGGTCATACTCTCCCCAAAGGGTGGTGCGCTCAGGCGTCTCTTGCCTTTGGCTCTGGTCGGCGCGTCAGGAATCATCGGTTCCGGAAAACAGTTCGTCAGTTGGGTCGCGATGGATGATGTTCTTCATTCTCTGCTCCACGTACTTCTGAATCGTGACCTCAGCGGCCCGGTCAACGTGGTGTCACCGGAGCCTGTGTGTCAGCGCGACTTCGCACGTTCGCTGGCGGCCGCCGTTGGCCGTCCGGCACTGATCCCGACTCCGGCGCTGGTGGTTCGGATGGCAATGGGAAGAGAAGCGGCCGACGCCCTGGTGTTGGCGAGCCAGCGGGTGGTGCCAGCGAAGCTGTTGGGTTCAGGGTTCTCATTCAGGCTACCGCGTTTAGCGGATGCACTCAATCATCTACTTGGCCGTAGAGGTTAGTGGGAGGTCCGGTGCGATGATGTTTTGGTTTGCGGTTCTGACAGCGTTAGGTACGCAGCAGGAGGCCACGGTCACACGGATGGACCTTGCGCGTTGCCTGTTGAGGCTGGAGCGTGCGATGGTGCTGGCGCCCCTTGCGGCGGACAAGGTTGCCGAGGCGAACGTCGCATTCGATCGCGCAACGCTTGCGTTCTTCGCCGGAAGCTTCCAGCAGGCCATCGAGCAGATCGACCGCCTGACCGGCTCACTCGATCCGGGCTTCGGCAGTCCAGGTGCTCGGGTCGCCGCATCCGTCCGTTGGAAGCTGGTGCCGCCCTTTGCACCGGCGAATCAGCAGGTCGCATTGGAGCTGAAGTGCAGCCCTATCTACGCGCTGGCCGACACGGCCGGCGAGACGAAGCTAACGGTGAAGCTGATCGATCCGACGGGTGCCGAACAGAAGGAGTACCCCGTCACGGTGTCGGCCAACCGCACCACCTCGGCAGAGATCCTTCTGCCAGAGAAGGGCCTCGATGTGGGCACCTACACGCTGGCGCTATGGTCCGACGACGCGGACACTGCCGTTAGTCTGCGGCTACCCGTTTTACCGAGTGCACCCGAGCAGGCCGGGTCCGAAGCGACAGCGAGGCTTCGAGCGATCACCAAAACCGACCCGAAACTGACTGACGCGATGGCGTCCTGCCTTGCTCGGGCCAGGGTAATGACCTCGCCATTCGACACGGAGCACGAGCTGTGCACCGATCTCCCTGCGATGATGTCCGACCTCGCGATGGAGGTCGCCAAACTGGAGGCGGGCACCAACCCCTACGTAGGCAAGACGGGCGACACGTGGAGGGTGCGGACGGTCTCCGGCAAGGAGGCGCCGTTTCGCGTGTACGCGCCTCCCGCGGCACCTGGTGGGGGCCCACGACCGTTGGTCGTCGCCTTCCATGGCGCGGGCGGCGATGAGCATATGTTCTTCAACTCGTATGGCTCGGGCATGCTTCGAGTACTCGCGCAGAAGCACGGCTTCGTAGTGGTGACGCCTCGGACCACGGACTACCTGGGCAAGCCGGCGGAGGTTCGCAAGCTGGTCGAGTTGGTATCGGCGGAGCAAGGCATAGACCGGACTCGCGTCTACGTACTGGGACACTCCTTAGGGGGCGGGTTGGCGTCGCAGCTCGCAACCGAGATGTCGGATGTTTTCGCGGCGGCGTGCTGCCTTGCGTCGGCTTTCGGGATGCCGAAGGGTGATGTGAAGAAGGCCGCGCCGACCCTGGTTATCACCGGCCAGAAGGACGCGGTCGTGCCGGCTGCCGGCGTGAAGGCACTCGTGGAGAAGGTGCAGCAGGCCAGCCTTCCGGTCGAGCTGGTGAGCGTTGACGGCTACGGGCACACGTTGCTGGTGGGCGCGCAACTGCCTTTCGCGGTCGAGTGGCTGCTAGGGCATCGACTGACAGGCAAGTAGGTTGGGTTGCGAACCAGGCGCGGTGGGCTGCCACGTCTGCACCCCAAGGGGAGACCATCCATGTCGTGGCCCGAGATCGCATCATTCCGCCCGACGATTACACTGCGACTGTGCCGGTACAGTTACAGCCGTGGCATCGCCGTACCGGCGATGGGCTTGGAACCGTGGCATCGCCGTCCCGGCGATGAGCTTGGAACCGTGGCATCGCCGTCCCGGCGATGGGCCTGGAACCGTGGCATCGCCGTCCCGGCGATGGGTTTTGGACCGTGGCATCCCCATCCCGGCGATGAGCTTGGAACCGTGGCATCGCCGTCCCGGCGATGGACTTGGAACCGTGGCATCGCCGTCCCGGCGATGAGCTTGGAACCGTGGCATCCCCGTCCCGGCGATGAGCTTGGAACCGTGGCATCCCCATCCCGGCGATGAGCTTGGAACCGTGGCATCGCCGTCCCGGCGATGCCACGGTTCCAAGCTCATCGCCGGGATGGGGATGCC
>JABRVX010000027.1 GCA_039961735.1 Fimbriimonadia bacterium | reverse complement strand
GTGGCACGGGCGTCCCGCCCGTGATTGATCATGGGCAAGATGCCCATGCTACGCAGGATGTCCATGGTGCCCGTGGCACGGGCGTCCCGCCCGTGATTGACCATGGGCAAGATGCCCATGCTACGCAGGATGCCCATGCTACGCAGGATGCCGAGGGTGCCCGTAGCACGGGCGTCTCGCCCGTGATTGATCATGGGCAAGATGCCCATGCTACGCAGGATGTCCATGGTGCCCGTAGCACGGGCGTCCCGCCCGTGATTGACCATGGGCAAGATGCCCATGCTACGCAGGATGCCCATGCTACGCAGGATGCCCATGCTACGCAGGATGTCCAGGCTACGCAGGATGTCTGTGGCGCGGCTGTTAGGCCCTACCCCTCCCGCTGGAAGGGGGCGAGGTCGCGGACGTAGCGGTTGTTTTCGTCCACCAAGATGATCTTGGGCGTGACCGGTTCGTCCGTCACGATGAAGCTCACGATGATCAGCTTGTCGCCCACGGACACCTTGTACGCCGCGCCCCCATTTAGACCCACGCAGCCGGGCTCCCCGCGCATCGCATAGGTGGTGAAGCGCTCGCCGTTCGTCACGTCCCACACGTGCACCAGCTCGCCGTCAATCATCCCGACGCGGTCCATCAGTTCGCCATCGATTTCGATGCTGCCGATGTAGTCGGGGTTAGCGTACGTTACGCGTGCGTGGTGGATTTTGCTTTTCAGCAATTGAAGAAGGCGCATGCCCGTTTCCAGACGACCTACCGTTTCCGAGCAGCTCTTGCTTGCGGGAGAGCGCGCGAGAATCCAGTACCCGGCGTCGCACCGAAAGCAAGCTACCCAAGGTCATGATACCCGTGCCGAGCCACACGAGGCTGGTTAGCGGCTTGTAATGGACCGTTAGGGGCAGAAGCTCCTCTGCGGAGACCAACTGGAAGCCGATTGGCCCGTCAACGTCATGAACCGCCGAAACCCTCGCTACCTCGCCGTTGCCCAGCGGCGCCAGCAGCTCCTCGATTCCGTTCTCAGTCAATACGAATCCGGGCGCGACTTCGATCGTTTGCCCCATATGCTCCAAGCGGAATGTGGTGGTTACCCGAGTACCCGGCTTGTCGGTCGGTCCGTCTGCCTGCAACGGGGTGAGTCGAGTAATGGTTAGTGGACCGATCTTCTTTTGCTCTCCCGGTTTGAAGGAGACCACTTCGGTCTCTGGGCGCTGTGGCGGGTTGATGGCTACGTAGATATCGTTATCCACGCCGCGCTTGATCCACGGCCGAGTCATGCGCTGAGGCTCTTCGCGGCCCGGAGACCAGCGCTCCCAGTATTCGGGATGGGCCGTGAACTCGCGCTCCCCCGCCTTGAAGTGCAAAGCGAGTTCGCGCATCCGCTTCGTCTCGGAGCTGCGGGGCAACCAGCGGTCGTCGCCGCGGTGCACCCAGAACCCGAAAGCTTTGCCCGGGGTTCCGCCCTCGAGGACCACTTTCTCCTCCCGCTCGAATGCCATGGACACCACCATGCCGAGCAGCAGCACGGCCATCCCGATGTGCGCGATAAAACCACCCAGGGTAACGCGGCTTCGCTTGACGAGCTCGGCAATGCGATAGGCGTTCGCGGTGATGGCAAGGAAGGCAAGCGTGGCGAAGAGCAGCGGCACCAGCGTACGAATGTTCAGGGCAAAGAACCCCGTGACGGCGAGCGCCACGGCGGCGACCCACGGCACCGAGAATCGGTTCAGGAAGCGGCCCCCGTCGCCCTTGTGCCAATCCAGGAACGGCACGATGGCAGCGAGCAGCAGCATAAGCGCTCCAGGCAGAGCGAGGGCCGACTCGTAGAAACTCGGCTCCAGCGCCTCGGATTTGCCGGTGAGCAGGAACTTGATCCAAGGCCAGGACGTGCCGACCAACGTCAAGAGGGCTATGAAAACGATAGCCGCAATGCCCGCGTACAGCCCTTGCCTGCGTCCCAGACGAGCCCCTGCCGGGTCGGACGACTTTCGAGGCAGCCGCTCCGGGTCCTCGGGCTGGCGAATGAAGATGGCGCGCACCAGCAGAGCAAGCATCAGCACGGCCCATACGCCGATGGGCCACTTCAGGTAGGAGCCGAAAGCTCCAGGCACCATCAGCGCCCAAGCGAGGGTCACCATCCCGACAGCAACCAGCGCCGCATACCGGCGGGAGAAACGCGCAGACTTCATCGGGTCGCGGATCGACCGAGCCATGTGCGACCAGGTGAACAGCGCGACGAAGCCCACCGTACACGCTTCTACCATGCCGATCAGCAGTCGCTTAGTCTCGTGCTCCAGGCCGTCGAAAGAGTGTACGCTGACCTCGGCCAAGGTCCCGCTGCGGGTGAGAAACGTGCCGAACAGGAACGCGAGAAATGGGAAAGCGCATAGGAACAGGCTGGCCCGCGACATCCTTCCCGTCGTGTTGAGTACGTAGATAGCGTGCAGTGCAGCCACTGCCCCCAGGAAGGGCACCAGCGACACGTTCTCGACGGGGTCCCACGCCCAGAAGCCGCCCCAGCCGAGTGTCTCATAAGCCCAGAAGCCGCCGAGACACATGCCCAAACCCGTCGTAGCAACGGAGAACGCTGCCCAAGGCCGTGCCTTCACGGACCAAGCCTTCCGGTCGCCCCGTACCATGGCGGCAATGGCGAAGCAGAATAGGATGGCCAGCGAAGAGAAGCCGAGGAACATGATGGGTGGATGGATCGCCATCCAATAGTTCTCGAGCGCCGGAACCAAGCCGTTGCCGTCCGGGGGGACGAAGATTGCGCCGGAGGCGTCTCGCAGCCACTGGCCGGTCGCCTCGTCCACGTGATAGGTGAAAGGCGGCTTGAAAGCGATGATGCCCGCCAGCCCGGTCAGGACCAAGCTGTAGGCAATCATGAAGGGTCGTTCGAGCTTGCCCAGGCGTGTCATTACCAGGAGCCCGAGAGCACCGGTCAGCGTTGCCCAGAGCAGGAAGCTGCCCTCCTGCCCCGCCCAGGCTCCGGACACCTTGAAGTACCAGGGGATGTTCCGTTCACTGAATTGCCAGACGTACTCGAACTCGTAGCGCCCCGCGAGCAGAAGATAGACGAGGTAGCCTTCGACGGCGAAGAGCAGGACGCAGGCGACGCGGAATGCCCTGCGGGCAAAGGCTAGGTACTTCTCGCCCAGCACATACCCCAGCGAAGCCAAGGCGAAAACTGCGAGTGTTAGCCCGACCCCCAACTTGCCGATCAGCATTACGACCCTCCGCGCTGCTCAGCGTCGTCCGGCCTGCTGCGCGCAAGCCACATAGCAACTAGGTGCCCGATGTCTCGACCTTCCCTTCGTACTTCGACGGGCACTTCAACAGAATCTTGTCGCAGCGCATCTCCCCGTTTTCGACAGCCCCCTGTACCACGACCCTCGGCGCGGCCTCCATGTTCTCCGGCTTGAATCCATGGTACACGACGGGAAGCCGCTCACCCGTGGCCGCGTCCTCGACTACGAACCGCAGTTCCTTACGCTCGAGGTTGCTCACGATGCTGTCCGGCACGAGGTCAGCTGCAACGTGAACCTTGCGACCCGCAGCCGCTTTGGCCTCGGCAATGGTGACGTACGGCGAAGAACTCTGCATAAACGAATACACCGCCACCGCAATCCCGGCGGCGACGAGCAAGATCGTGATTATCGGACCCGCTTTCATCTTACTTGTTTACACCTACTACACAGTCGCCACGCCGATTGTCGGAGCGCTCGCTCCAGAATCTAGCGACAGTACCGTGATCCGCACGCACGCCGCGCGGATCGTCATGCCGTGTCGTTCCAATCTTCATGCTGAGCCGCTCCAAGCGCCATGCCGTGTCGTTCCAATCGTCATGCTGAGCCTGTCGAAGCATGCCCCCGCAATCCGCGCGTTCCCACATTTGGCACGCATCCCTGGCTCACCCGGCCGCATGCCTCGACGATCTCAGCATGACGGCTCCAGAGCTCGGACCGACAGGGCCCGCGGCTCTCAACCATCGACTCGCTTCGAATCCATATTACCGCTAAGTAATCGCCTCGTCTCCCTCTCGACGTGTCTGACGCGCCTCTCCACCCAGAACAGGTATCCCATCAGCGCCGACCAAACGATGAGTGGCGGGAGCATGACCGCCAGTCTCCAGTCCATATGCGTTCTCCAATCTCAGGGTCAGCTCACCCAGGCGTACCCGAAGGCGCATGACGAGCAGACCGATTGTCATGTACCCTGCGAATGATGACCACAGTACCGTTCGATAGATGGGATCGAGCCCTGCCGGACTGACCAACGTGTTCTCAGGATGCAGCGAAGCCCAGTATCTGGGCGCAACGAAAATGAGAAACGGCACGGTCACGATGGCGAACAGCGCGTAGCCCGCAGATAGGCTCGCCCTCCGCCTCGGGTCCTGGACCGAGGCGCGAAGTGCGAAATATGCCGCATAGATCAGCAGCTGCGCGACGATGGAGGTCTCACGCGGGTCCCAGTGCCAAGCGCTTCCCCACTGAATCAGAGCGAAGATGGAGCCGGTGACTGTTGCCAATACGCACATCAGGGTGCCCATCTCGATGGCCGCAAGCGACTTGACATCATCCATGTCCTGCTTGCGCCGCAGGAACCGCCCCGCATAGTAGGCCCCGATGGCGAAGAACACCACGCACGCGATGGCTGCAGGTACGTGGAAGAAGATGATCCGCGCCGCATCTTCTACCTGAAACTGGCTGGCAGGAGGCGCAAGGTAGGCGGCAACGATCACGGCCACCATGAACAGCCACAGAGCTACGCGAAGAACCAAGTCATTCTCTCCAAAT
>JABRVX010000026.1 GCA_039961735.1 Fimbriimonadia bacterium | reverse complement strand
CTCCCACCCTTCTCTGCCGACGACGGTCGGCACCTATTGATCATCATCACCCGCGGTGACCGCCGCGACTCGCCGGCTACCGATCACCTAGCAGAAGCCGAGGGGTCTCCTGCAACTGCACTGCACCCAGCTGAGGCGCGCTCAGTCACCACGAACGATGGGAGGCTCCCGACATGAGGAGTCCTCTCAAGACACTCGACAAGCGACTGCGAGAAGCGGAGGCCGCACCCCCGCCACCCATGCCTCCGCACGTCACGCCCCGGCAACGAGCGAACCTCGAAGCGACGATCGGCTACCGGCGATGGGCCGAGCTCGCTACCGGGAAGAGGACGCACCTAACGATCTCTTCGGGCAGATGGCAGAAGTGGTGCGATCTGCAGAAGGTGAGAGGAGCGGTCCCACCCCTCGAAGGACCAGGCATCCCCGATCTCGACGTGCTGATCCTGAAACACGAAGACCCCGACTAGGACGTCTCAGTTATCTGGAGGGGCGGCAGGCGAAGCAGGGCCTGAGGCTCCGACCCGTGGCCCACCCTCCGATTGCGGTGAAGCCAGCGCCCCCGGTTGTCGGCTGGCTTGTTCAGCCGGGCGTCGGAGGATTGGCTTGCTGCACGAAGTCGTGGCCAGCGCTTTCACCTTAGTGCACTTCTTGCCATAAGCCGCGCCCTTATTGCAATTATGGTGCATTTCTGCAATAATAGGCGAGATGCGATGAACAGGACACCGGGAACCTACCGACCAATCGCCGTAATGGGGAAGCAGTACAACGCCTTCATTCCTAACCCGCTGCCGCCCCGGATGCGCCTCTCGGCTGCGACCGAGCGCGCAGTGGAAGAGGCGACGCGGCTCTTCGGCAGAGTTGACTCCTATCGCGATTTCATCGACATTCTCCCTGTGGTTGGCCTCCTGCACTTCACCTCTTTGCGCAGGGAGGCCCTTGCGAGTTCAACCATTGAGGGCACCATCACGACGCCGGAAGCGCTGCTTCGTTTCGAGACCTCGGGCGAAGACGAGGGCGACCACTCAGTACGCGAGGTTGCGAACTACCGTGCCGCACTTCAGTGGGGGCTCGAGGAGCTAGATTCGCGGCCCCTGACCGTGGAGTTCATACGCAACCTACATGCACGACTGATGTTCAGAGTCCGCGGCGCGTCGGGGGCTGGCGAGTTCAAGCGAAACCAGAATGCCATCGGGTCGGGTCCGGACGACACCATAGACGAGGCTGTCTACATCCCTCCGCCGCCCGAGGCCACCCTCGACCTAATGTACGCGCTGGAGCGATACATCAACTCCGAGAATGACGAGAGGCGCGTGGTGCAGGTCGCGTTGGTTCACTACCAGTTCGAGTCGATACATCCGTTCAGCGATGGCAACGGTAGGGTTGGCAGGCTGCTGATCGTGCTCCAGCTCATCCAGACCGGGCTCATTCGCGGACCGATGATCTATCCTAGCGTGTACTTCGAGCGCAACCGCCAGGCCTACTATCATCACCTTCAGAGCGTTCGTGAGGGCGGTGACTGGGATGCTTGGGTCCGATTCTTTGCCGAAGGGATGATCCAGCAAGCCAAGCACAGCATTGAGCTCAGTCGAACCGTGCTGGCGCTTCGCGACGAGATATACAAGCGCGTCGCTGGCATCCGGAGAAGGGCCTCGGTGGCTGCAGTACTGGATGCGTTCTTCTCGGACCCGATACCTAGGGTCGCGGACATCATGCGAATCTCGGGCATCAAGTCTCCTCACACTGTACAGGTAGCTCTTCAGGCATTACAGGAGCAGGGACTGGTTGTGGAGTTGTCCGGGAAGCTTAGGGGGCGTCAGTACGCATGTAAGCCGTTACTCGATGTCGCGTTCTCATAATCCAGCAGCCCCGCCTAGAGCTGGCTGTCCACCCACCTCGCTTTGGTCCTGTACTGTTAGCCACCTGACCGTGTGATTCAATCAGAAGGAGCGGAGCCCGTGCGTCTGGGCAGCACGGACGCTCTCGATTCTGACTCCCAGGCACGATCCGGTCGATTAATGTCAACGCAGAATTGGGCGGAGCGATCAGTATCTCGGGGTGGAGTCGCTGCGTCGACACTTGCGGGTCCGAGCAGCTTCTGGGGCAGCCGATCTCGGCAGCGGATCGCGCTGACCACCAGGCTGCGCTCATGTGCCGGGGCAGGAGCACTCAGCATGTGCCGGCGACCTCGACGGCCTCAGGCAAGCTCCGACAGCAGGCGGGTTGCTCTTCCCTGCAAGTCCTCGCGGGCGTCGTCGTAGATCATCAGCGTTTCCAGCTTGGAGTGCCGGCTCAGCTTCTGCGCACCGCGGACGTCGCCGTTCGTCGCGAGCAGGTACGCCGTGATGCTTGTGTGCCGCCAGCGGTGCGGGCTGAAGTGCTTGAGACCTGCGAGCTCCGCATACTCCTTGACGATGTGTGCCACGGTCCAGTCCTTGAGCCCTTGGTGACGGCCGTCCTTGAAACGGTTGCAGGAGAGGAAGAGCGACGGGTGGTTGTCGTCGCGAGCGGCGAGGTAGTCCTGGATGGCCGCTACCACTCGATCGCTCAGCGTCATAAGCACCGCCTGAGTGCCCTTCCCCTTCCCATGCACCGAGAGCGTCTTGGCGACGGGGTCGAAGTCGAAGCGTTGCAGCTTGCACACCTCGGTTCGTCGAAGTGCCAGCTCCCACAGAAGCCGGAGGATCGCCGCGTCCCGTTTGCCCTTCACCGTCGTGGTGTCGGGAAGAGAGAGCATCAGCGCCGCCGTCTCCGTGGGCACTCCCCTTGTGTCCCGGTACTGCTGCACCTTCTCGCCCGGAACCAGTCCGTGCGGGTTTACCTCGGTCAGCCCAAGCTGGCGAGCAACCCGCAGAAGTGACCACACTGCCGAGAGCCTTCGGTTCAGCGTCACCTCCGCGACGCCTCGCTCCAATTGGTCCACCTTGAAGGCCAGAAGCGCTCTGGTGACGCAGGCGGTGTCCAGCCGAAAGAACTGGGCGACCGTCTCGGGTGTCGGCGGACTCCCGGTGTGGAAGCGGAAGAACTGGTTCAGGTCGCGCTGGTAGGCGAGGCGGGTGACCTCGCTACGCTTGGTGCAAAGAAGCATCTCCAGCGCGTCTGTGGGCGCCACAGGCGCCTCAAACGGCGTTCTTGGCGCAAGCTCGTTGGCCATGGCCTCAACCTCCTGTTGGTCACGCAAATGACCATTATCGTGACCACACCTGTACCATGACTTCGCCCAGAAGCCCAGGTGCGCAGAGCACAATCCTCGCTTCTTTTCCGCGGCTGTCCATGGAGCCGCATCGTCGGGCAGAATGCCCTGCGGAGACACACCGCGTGGGCTTCGGGCGTGTAGCGCTTGCGACCGAAGGACTTGCCTGGGCTCGCAAGGATTGACGTTGCGCAGACTCTGCGACATTCGTTGTGCGATTCTTTGGCGAGTGTCTTGACAACGCGGACA
>JABRVX010000025.1 GCA_039961735.1 Fimbriimonadia bacterium | reverse complement strand
ACAGGATCAGGATGTGTCCGCAGGCGGTAACTGGGGTAGGCCGCCGCTTCGATAGGCTCAGCATGGTTCCACCCCCATCGCCGGGACGGCGATGCCACGTGATGAATCAGTGGTTCCGGCGTCCCCGCTGGTTCCGACCCCATCGCCGGGACGGCGATGCCACGGCGACAGCCCGCAATGTAGGTTGACAAAGTGGGCGAGTCGTGATAGCATGGTTGCAGGTCCGTGCAGCGAGCGGGTCGTGCGGTGCGATCCTCCCCCGGCTGCGCGGGCGAACGAGGAGGATGCAGAATGTGTGGGCGCTTTGACAGGTTCCTCCTTACCCTTATTGCGGGGGAGCACCTTAGTACTCTCTCTTACGGTGGACGCTCAGCCCGTCCCCGGTTCCCCTTGGCCTATGTTCGGGCATGACGCAAGACATACGGGAAGGACGACGGTAACACCGGCAGCCCCCGAGCTGCGCGGAACGTTCAAGTGGATCTACGATCCGGACGACACCCACCCGAACAACCCGGACGAGGTGGATGCAATCCATGGCGGCGTGGCGATTGGCCCCGATGGCAAGCTGTTCTTCGGCACCACCAGCGGCCGGTTCATCTGTGTGAGCCGCACCAACGGTCAGCGCCTCTGGTCCTATCCTCCGTCCAACCAGCCTCCGGCGTGTGACGAAGGCGCAGGTGTCTTCTGCACGCCGGCACTCGGCGTGGCGTACTCGCCGCGGGACGGTGAGTCGGATTGGCCGCCGGGGCAGCAGCTATACAACGTGTACTTCACGACGATGGACGGTCGCCTGTGGTGCTTTCGTCCCGATGGCACGCTGAGCTGGATGCGGTCCATGGGCGACGGCATCGGTGGCTCTCCGGTCATCGGATCCAACGGCCGCATCTACGTCGCGTGGTCCGACGAGGCTATAAGGCGCTCGTACGTAAGTGCCTACGATGCTGCCGGGTCCCTCAAGTGGACGCAGCAGTTGCCGCCAGATGGCACCAACAGGGTCGGTGTGATAGCAGGTCCAGCCCTAGGTGCTGACGGCACCATCTATGTAGGAGATTCCCGGGGTCGGCTGCATGCGGTCCTCGATCTGGATTCTGAGCCCCGACTGAAGTGGCCAGGCCCATATTTCAACGAAAACGGAACGCTCACCATCCACTGCGAACCAGTGATCGGTGACGACGGGACCATCTACTTCACCACTTTCTACCAAGGGGCCAGGAACGGCCTCCATGCCGTTACGGACCATGGCCAAGATGCGGAGCCAACCGCCAAGTGGGACGGCTTGCAGTATGACTTCTTGTGGAAGGTGGTGGGGCCTGGAGGCCCACCGGGCGAGGACGTAGGCCAGATCGAGGGCGGACCCTTCCTCAATTGGAGTGCCGAAGGATCGCAGATCTGGTTTGGGACGTACATCGGCAACCCATCCCGGTTCATTCGCGTCCAGGAGCGAGCACAGGGTGAAGTCCGGTGGGCGGAGGGCGTTGTGGTGACTCCCGAGGCGCTAGTCAACAATGTGGATGCGGTAGGAGCATGCGCTAGGTGGTGGGATGATGAGAAGAGGCTCCAGCAGGCCATCATCATCGCCTACGAGGAGCCGTTCGTGTATTCCTTCAAGCCCGAAGCGCGCTTCGACGACGTGCAGTACTGGTGGCGACTCGGTCCCCCCAACGGGTCTGATCCAACCTTCCCAGAAACGATCGAGCGTCCGCACATCAGCATCGACTCGGACGGCACCGTGTACGTGGGAACATCGTCGCCGAGATACGAGAGCGGTCGGCTGTTCGCAATCTGGGGGCCCTAACATGAGAGCAGTATGGTACGTGACTTGTTTGAGCGTTGCTGTTAGCTTTCCCATCGCGACGGTTCACGGCCAGACCGAGTGGGTGCATGAGAGGCTTGCTCGGGTCGCGAGCTCGCCAAGCTGGCTGAACGCACATGTAAGTCCTTTGGGGGTTCCGGTGTTCACGGCATCCACGGGAACCGCGGTAAGTGTGTTTGTTGGAAGCACCAACCTGAGCGAAGCGATTCTTGGTCCCGGCTACCACTCGGCCGTGGCGCGCGGGGTAACAGAGGAGGGTCTTCCGATATGGTGGGATCGGGGCGGGCGCCGGCTGTTCGTCGGGACCGAGGAGGTCGCCGCCAATGTCACTGACGTAGCATACAACCAGCGAGCCCGCGGTGGTCATGTCAGCTACGTCAGGTACATAGACGGCCTCTACAAGGTGTTCGTGGGTGATACCGATGTCACCACCATGGCGCTTGGGCCGACGGGTGAAGGTAGGCTGCCTTCCGCGCCAAACACGGATGGAGTCCTCGCGTGGCGAGGGCGTGGCCCTGGCACGGATGGGTATTGGGACATGTTCGCTGGGACCGAGAACCTGAGCTCCTTTCTGGGTCCGGGGAGGACTGCAGAGGGTGGTAGGATCGACGACGCCGGCCACGTCGCGTGGATCGGAAGGTCGCCCTCGACTGGAGACCGGAGCAAGGTATTTGTAGATCGGCGAGACTTGACATCCGAAGTGTTTGGCCCTGCTGGGGATGGAGTAACCAGATGGATGAACCGCAGAGGTGACGTTCTGTGGGAGGGCGGTGCAATGGTGAACAATATCATACTGAACACCTCCAACATCTCTGAGCCAGTGATAGGGCGGCCTCAGAGCCTGTTTGCCCTCCGCCTCTCGGAAAACGGTCACGTGCTATGGAGTGCGGTGCGGTCCATGGAGGAAGGCTGGCATCTCTTCCGTGACGACGTGGACCTAACAGGCACACTAGGGGGTCCGGGCTTTGAGTCCGATCATGCTGCGCAGATCAACGCTTCGGGTCACACGCTGTGGACTATCTGGCACAACGAGACGGGTGTTGGCGGCGTGTTGTATGATGACTTCAACCTATCCAAGGACGCATTGGGTGTAGACGTTGTGGCGGGGTCCGCTCTCGCAATCGGCGACGGCGGGCATTGTCTCTGGTGGTGGGAGACCGGACCGCAGAGCTACGAGATCTGGCTCTCCACCCCCGTCCCGGAGCCGGGTGCGGCGCTAGCACTCTCCGGCTGCCTCGGCCTCCTAGCACTCCGCAGTCGGAGGAGGGCGGTGTGAGTCCGTCGCGGGCAGCCCTGTGGCTGATACGGTTTGGCTACGTGTAGGCCGAGGGACTCCGATTCCGTCACGCTGAGCCTGTCGAAGCGTGACGTAGAGCTGCTGCGGCGAAACCACGGTGGCTGCATCGCCGGGATGGCGATGCCACGTTCGCGAGCCGATTCCACCTGCTGCCCCAGTGGCGGCGTTGTGGATAGCCCATCGTGGGCAGGTGCCAGGGACTCCCCTCCCGTCACGCTGAGCCCGTCGAAGCGTGCGTTCAATCGCCGCGAGCGTTGTGGCAAGAGATGACAGGGTGGTGGCCAGGCGAGGCCACGCGTGGCCCCGCCGGTTCCGCCCCCATCGCCGGGACGGCGATGCCACGTTCGCGAGCCGATTCCGCGGAAAGAGCCCGCCGCCGCGGGAAGGGTGGTGCGCAGTGCGTACCTGCCAGGGACTCCCCTCCCGTCACGCTTCGGCGGGCTCAGCATGGTTCCACCCCCATCGCCGGGACGGCGATGCCACGTTCGCGAGCCGATTCCGCCTGCTGACCCGGTGGCGTTGTGGGTGGGGGGTATCTGC
>JABRVX010000024.1 GCA_039961735.1 Fimbriimonadia bacterium | reverse complement strand
TCGCCGGGACGGCGATGCCACGACGCCACGCAAGCCCCAAGAACATCGAAACCATCGCCGGGGCAGTGCCTGCCGTGGCACGGGCGTCTCGCCCGTGGTGGAGACCATCGCCGGGACGGCGACGCCACGACGCCACGCAAGCCCCAAGAACATCGAAACCATCGCCGGGGCAGTGCCTGCCGTGGCCCGGGCGTCCCGCCCGTGGTAGAAGCCCATCGCCACGATGTCGTTGGGTTCTTTCTGTCGCAGGGGGAAGGCAGTGTCGTCGGGCCGTGACTGATCGAAGAACGCGGGTGTCTCATCGTGCCAGACCCCTCTCCCTTCCAAAGCACAGTCCGATATGTGACACCAGAGGGAACGACAGGGGAGATAACAGGTTGGTGGGCAGTTGCCGGGAAAACAGCGTGTACCACCAGGCGCCGCCGACATTCGCAGGGGCCTGACCTCCGACCTTGCGACCCACTCAAGCAGAACTATCCAGACAGATTATGAGCACACCCGGAACCTCTCTCATCCTATCCCGACCTTTCAGGATAGGCACCTGTATGGATACCCGACACGGACAGGTTCTCAATCAGGGCTCCTTGTTCGAGCCGAATCGCTCACCGCCGAACCGAAGAACCTGGCAACCTCGTAGGAGTACGAGGTGCTCGATCGGCGACGTCGGCCGAACGAAGGGGTGCTCCCCCTCACCCCGGAAGTATATGGATCGGGACGGGAGAGAGGGCCTAGTCGAGGCCACCGCTGGTGGTTACGGGCGTCGTCGGGACAGTGGAAGGGGCCGTCCGAAGGTAGAATGCCCGCATGGTCAGCCCTATCCTAGCCGGGATTCTGCTCCTCGCCCAAGCAGCGGCAGAAGACCCGCTCCGGCATCCATCCGAATCCCACCTGCGCAACATCCGACAGCTCACCTTCAAGGGGAACAACGCCGAGGCATACTGGAGCTTCGACGACAAAAAGCTCATCTTCCAATCGGACGACAGCCCCAACGGCAGGGACCAGATCTACATCATGAACCCGGACGGCTCCGACCGGCGAATGGTCTCCACCGGAACCGGGGTAACCACGTGTGGCTTCTTCTTCCCGGACGGGAAGCGCATCCTCTTCTCCAGCACGCACTGGAAGGACGAGAACCCGCCTCTTCCAGATAAGTCGCTGGGCTACGTATGGCCGCTCTACCCGTCCATGCAGATATTCACTGCGAACGCCGATGGGTCGGAGTTGAAGCAGATCACGAACTTCGAGAAGTACACGGCAGAGGGGTCGGTCAGCCGCCAGGGAAGGCTGCTGTTCTGCAGCGGCAAAGGCGGCGACATGAACATCTATTCGTGCGAGCCGGACGGCTCCGACTTGAAGCAGCTCACCAACGAGCCGGGCTACGACGGCGGGCCGTTCTGGTCACCGGACGGAACTAAGATCGTGTACCGTCGCGCCATCGAGACCAGCGGTCCCTTGCACGAAGCGTATCTTGAGAACCTCAGGCAGAACGTCTACCGCCCCGCGCCGCTGGAGATCTGGGTCATGGATGCCGATGGCTCCAACAAGCGCCAGGTGACCAATCTGGGCTGCGCATCCTTTGCACCGTACATGCATCCGGATGGGAAGCACATCATCTTCTGCACCAACTACCCCGAGCCTCGCGGACGGGAGTTCGACCTGTATCTGATCGGCGTGGACGGCACAGGGCTGAAGCGGATCACGTATACCAAGGAGTTCGACGGATTCCCGATGTTCTCGTTCGACGGGAAGAAGTTGGTATTCTGCAGCAATCGAAACGCTAAGAGGCCGGGGGACACCAACGTCTTCGTGGCGGACTGGGTCCCCTAGGGGGGGATATTACGGAGGTCGAAGTGAACCGTTTGCGAATGGCCTGGGTCTATGTGCTTCCGCTAGCGCTCGTTGCGTCCGCGGTTGCAGTACCCGAGATCACGCAGGACGATATCCGGGCGCACATCAGCTACCTCGCGTCCGACGAGCTGGAGGGCAGGCTGTCGGTGAGCAGGGGGTTCGAGCTTGCCGCGGCCTATGCGGCCGCCGAGTTCAAGAAGTACGGACTGGAACCAAAAGGTACGGAAGGCTACTTTCAGCCATTCCAGATGACCGCGGGCTTCCGACCGGGAAAGAACAACTTTCTGACCATCACCATCGCAGGCGAGCGCTACGACTTCGAGCTGGGTAAGGACTTCATGCCGGTGTCCACGGGCAGGTTCAACCACTGGGCGGAAGGGCCGCTAGTGTTTGTGGGCACCGGCATTCGGAACGAGGAACGCGACGACTTCGCTGGGGCAGACCTCACGGGCAAGATCGTGGTGATGCGTCACGGGACCGGCCCGTTGGGCAACCCGGCCAATATCCGTGGCCGAGTGAAGACTGCTGAGGAATTGGGGGCAAAGGGGGTGCTGCTCGTCTCCGCAGAAAAGCGGATGCCAGTGCCGATCGTCGCAGGCGGCGCGTCGGAGCCGGGCGAAGGGATTCCGGTGGTCGAAGTGTCGGTGGAAGCGCTGGAGCAACTCGATCCGGCGTTGGCAGCGGCCTTGGCACAGGACGAAGGATCTCCTGGTATGGCCCCTGCCTTCGAGATCGCCAACTCGCGCGCACGGTTCATTAGCCAGGTGGAACGCAACACGGGAATGACGCGAAACGTAGTGGCTTTTCTCCCCGGCAACGATCCCCAGCTTCGGGACGAGATCATCGTGCTCGGCGCACACCTCGACCACCTCGGTTTCGGCCAGGTGGGAACGATGGGCCGCAGTCGCGAGATTCACAACGGTGCTGACGACAACGCTTCGGGCAGCGCATCGGTGCTGGAGATGGCCGAGTACTACGCGCACTACAAGACGAACCGGCGCTCGATGCTCTTCATGCTCTTCTCGGGCGAAGAGGTCGGGCTGATCGGTTCCCGTTACTTCGTAAACAACCCGACGATCGACCTGAGCAAGGTCACGGCGATGGTCAACTTCGACATGGTGGGGCGGCTGAAGGACGACAGGCTCGTCGTGGAGGGCACCGGCTCGTCGCCCATCTGGCCGGAGCTGCTCGACAGCGTGGACAAGCAGGGATTGACCACGCGGTACTCGCCGGGCACCGGTGGCGGCAGCGACCATGCATCCTTCGCGTCCAAGCAGATTCCCGTCGTGTTCTTCTTCACCAATATCCACCCCGATTACCACCGTCCGACCGACGACTGGGAGGCCATCAACTACGACGGCCAAGTCCGAGTTCTGCAATACGCGCGCCGGGTGATTGACGCGATTGACGCGCGCGGAGAGAAGGTGCCGTGGCAACAGCCGAGCCGCGTCCGAGGCGAGCGACGCCCGCCTGCCGATGACCAGCAGCGCCCCGAAGGCCCCCGCGGAGACGGGCCCAGAGTGAACGTACGCATCGGCCTCGTTCCTGATTACTCGTTCGAGGGCACGGGCGTGATGCTTTCCGGCACCACGCCGGGGACGCCTGCGGAGAAGGCGGGCCTGCGCGAAGGGGACATCATCGTGCAATGGGACGACATTCCGATCACGGACATGGAGTCGCTGATGAAAGGCTTCGCTGCGGCCAAAGCCGGCGTGGCGGTGAAGCTAGTGGTGCAGCGCGGCAGCGAACGGATCGAGATCAGCATAGTGCCCGAAGCGCGCTCCGCGCCTTAGTCGGCTCGAGCGGAGTCAGGCATAACGTCGCGGCGCGCCATCGTGTAAGCGGGAGCAACGAGGAAGGTGTCGCAACCTGCGCAGGATTCGAAGCCGCTGAGCAAGTGGAAGCTGCTGGACAAGGTAGTCTCAGTGGCTTTCATGCTTTGGTGCTTGGTGGTCACGATAGCGGTAGTCACGAGCCCGACGTCGCCCTGGCTGCTGGACCTCAGCGATGCACTAGCAGCGCATCTCGGCGCGCTTACGCCGGTGACGAAGGTGTGGACCCTGGTCGGTGCAGTGGTCGGCGCGATCAGCATGATCGGGGTGTGGCTGGAGAAGCGCCGGCCGATGGCGATAGTTGCGTTGTGTGCGATTTTGCAGGTGCTGGCAATCCTGCATTCGGTGGCTCACGACCCTGTTTGGTGGCCGGCGTTAGCTCCTCCGGCGGTGTTTGCCGCTTACTTCACTGCGCGCTTCTGGATGCGAGAGATGGTTCCACGCTATCGGTAGTCCCGGCCAATCGGTACAATCGAGCAGCACGGGTGCGAGAGATGCATCCTCGGAGACACCGAGGGTGAGCGCGCAAGACCTAACACTCGATGCATGGGCGGAGAGCAAGACCCGATGACTCTAGATGCAGTGATTCAGGGCGATTGCGTCGAGGAGATGGCACGTCTGCCGGACGCATGCGCTGACTGCATCTTCGCTGACCCGCCGTACAACTTGCAACTGAGGCAAGAGCTTTGGCGCCCCAACATGACCAAGGTGGACGCAGTAGACGATGCATGGGACCGCTTCGGCAGCTTCGCCGAGTACGACGAATTCTCGAAGGCGTGGCTGGGCGAGTGCAGACGTCTACTAAAGCCGACGGGGACCATCTGGGTGATCGGCACCTATCATAACATCTTCCGGATAGGAACCATCATGCAAGACCTCGGCTACTGGATCTTGAACGACGTGATCTGGATCAAGACCAACCCAATGCCTAACTTCCGTGGTGTCCGCTTCACCAACGCACACGAGACACTGATATGGGCGTGCCGTCAGAACGGTGCTAAGTACACGTTCAACCATCATGCCATGCGTGGGCTGAACGACGACCTGCAGATGCGCAGTGACTGGGTCCTGCCTATTTGCAGTGGACGAGAGCGGATCAAGGTAGGGGGTAGCAAGGCGCACTCGACACAAAAGCCCGAGGCCCTGCTCTATCGTGTGATTCTGGCAAGCACCAATCCCGGAGACCTCGTGCTGGACCCCTTCTTCGGTTCTGGAACGACCGGCGTGGTGGCGAAGAAGCTACACAGGCACTACCTTGGGATCGAGCGCGATGCGGGATATGTGATGATCGCGAAGGAGCGCCTGGAAACCACACCGGTCGGGTTGTCCATTCCCAAGGTGTTCGACGTTTCCGACCGGAAACGCCTTGCACCTCGGGTCGCGTTCGGCTCGTTGATAGAGGCCGGTTTGCTGTCGCCAGGACAACAGCTGTTCTTCCGGAGAGACCGGAAGCTGGCTGCTACCGTTCGTGCCGACGGCAAGCTAATGATGAACGGCTCGGTGGGGTCCATTCATCAGGTCGGGCGCGAGCTCTCGAATGGTAGTCCCTGCAACGGCTGGGAGCACTGGTACTTCGAGGACGACGATGGCGACCTGGTAGGAATAGACGTCCTGCGACAAAGGTTGCTTGCTGCTACCGATGGAGCGAGACCGTGTGGGGTATAGCCCAGAGCCACGATGCGGAGTGGACAGACGAGGGGAGTGCGGTTCAGCTTTCTGGCTGCTCGAGCCTATGGCCGAGCCTATGGCAGTGTAATCGTCGCGCTGTGGCCAGGGGCCACGGGTTCCGAGAAGCGTTCTTGGGGGATAATCCCTCGATGCAGAACTGTCGCGTCGGGGGGAAGCACATCTAGTCATGTATCACCGCCTGCGCGCTCTTCACCGTTGGGCAGGGGTCGTCGCATCCTTGTTTCTCGTCGTCATCGCTGCGACCGGGTTCCTCTTGGCCACGAAGGACGTCTTCCCTTGGATTCGTCCGTCCGAGGCAAAGGCCTCGAATGTGGAGGGTCTGAACGAGGTGATCAGCGTGGAACAGGCAGCAAGAGCCGCCTTTGCGCTGGGCATTCCCGAGCTACAGCGCAGGGAAGACATCGATCGCATTGACTACCGACCCAAGAGCAACATATTCAAGGTCCTGAGCAAGCGCGGCTACCACGAGGTGCAGGTGGACGGGGCAACGGGCCGGGTGGTGCAGCGCGCCTTTCGGCTGGACCAGTTCACCGAGGACATTCACGACCTCAGCATCGTCGGAACGGCGATCAGGCGCTACTGGCTTCCCTTGGTCGCCGTGCTCCTGTTCGGACTTGGGGTGTCCGGGGTGTGTATCTTCACGGTGCCGCTCGTCCGCCGGGCCCGGTTTCGCAGGCAGCGGGGTGCAGAACGGCAGGAGTAGAGAGACCCCGTCCAAGCTTGGACAGTGCCTGAGTGCCACCGTATCTTTCTATCCCTCACCTCTTGCGGTGGTGAGGGGCGGAGGTTGCGACCTGGCTGCGGCGTACGCAGACAAGACATCTCCCGTCGGGCCGTCCAGGCGGAGGTGGCCGGAGTCGAGCCAGACGGTGCGAGGGGCGGTTTTGGAGACAGCGTCGAGGTCATGGGAGACGAAGAGGATCGTCTTTCCCTCGCGCTGGAACTCCGCGATTTTGGCGTAGCACTTTGCCTGGAACTCCAGGTCCCCGACCGCCAGCACCTCGTCTACTAGCAGGATGTCGGCGTCCACGTGCGTCGCCACAGCAAAGCCAAGCCGCATCAGCATTCCGGAGGAGTAGGTGCGTATGGGAGCGTCTATGTACTCGCGCAGGTCTGCGAAGGCCACGATCTCGTCCAGCCGCGCCGCCACCTCACGCCGGGTAAGGCCCAGGATCACGCCGTTGAAGAACACGTTCTCCACGCCGGTCAGGTCCGGGTGAAAGCCTGCACCCAGCTCCAGCAGCGGCGCGACGCGTCCGCTCACCGTGATCCGTCCGGAGCTTGGCCGATACACCCTGGCGATGACGCCCAAAAGCGTACTCTTGCCCGCGCCGTTCTTTCCGACCACGGCCACCGTTTCGCCGGATTGGATACACAGGTCAAGGGTATCCAGGGCCCTCACCTTCTCCCGCCGCCGGGGCAGGAAGGACAGTAGCAGGCCCTTCAGCGAGCCGTAAGCCTGGTGGGTGACCACGAAGTCCTTGCACAGCCCTTCGGCGTGAATGGCCAGGCTCATGGGCGCTCCACGAACTCCCACTTGCGCCGATTGAAGTAAGCGTATCCTCCCACCAGTGCGACCACCGAGACGCCCGCCGCACTCGCCAGCAACCCGCCCTCCAGTGGTAACGCCTGGAAGCTGTCCGTGCCGCGCACCGTTCGCATCTGAACGCCCTGCTCCGGCAGTAGCACCTTACGATACGCGGTCAGGTACATCGCCACCGGGTTGAGGTGATACGCGACGTACACGGCCCGCCGATGTTCCGGTGCGATGAGCTGCGAGTTCGCCACGTTCTCGCTAAAGTAGATCACCGGGCACAAGAAGAACAGCAGGTACAGGAGCACCCCGAGAATGTACTTCACGTCCTCATAGAAGGTGTTCAGGGCCGAGACGAACAGCGCCAGGCCTGCCGCGAGTGCCCCATGTCCTAGGATCAGTGGGAATACCCAGAGCGCCTTCCAAGTGAAGGGACTAATCTGCGGGTTGAGCAGCCAAACCACCAGCAGGTAGCAGAAGAACACGAGAAGCGCGAGCAGGAAGTGCACTAGGTTCGCGCACACGGCGGTCAGCGGCAGTATCTCGCGTGGGAAGTACACCTTGCGGATAACCGGCATGTTCAGCAGGATGCACTGCGACGAGTCCATGAGCGTCATTTGAAAGAACACCCATGGCAGGTAGGCCGCCAGCAGGTAAGCAGAATAGTTGGGGTTGGAAAACCCCATGATGTGTTTGAACACCACCGTCATCACCAGAACGGTGGCAAGGGGATTCAGCAGCGACCAGAAGAAGCCCAGCGCCGAGTTCTTATACCGGACCCTGAGGTCCCTAAGAACGAAGGTCAGAAGTAACTCTCGGTATCGCCAGAGTTCCTTTAGTTCAGCCCACATCTTGGCGGAGTCTGCGGTCGGAGCGTGCTGGGATCAGCAGCCCGAGCAACTCCCTTCTGGGGATCAGAACCCGCCTTCTGCCCGCCACGCGATAGGCGGACAGAGCGCCTTGCCGGATGTAGGATCGGATGCTCGACTGACTCAACTGCAAGAACTGAGCGGCCTGTGCGACCGTCAGAAACTCGTCCTGTTCCATTTTGTGGACCACTCCCAAAAAAGCACCGAAAAAGCATCAGTATGATAGTCCAAAACTCAGGGATTGTCAACAAGCGCTCTCGCGCATCAGCAGCAATCAGCCTGCACCAGGTTCAACGGGCGGCCAAAGTTTTTCCGCTTGGCCGTGAAGAAAGGGTGCAAAGGTCGGCGACCAGGCGTCCCAGGATCTCCGGGGTGGAGGTTCCGCTCCCCATGCCCTTTAGCGCGGCGTCGGCTTCGGCGATGCGGCCCAAAGCCCAGCCGATACGCTCATAGGTGAGCCCTTTGGCCAAGCGCGCGTACTTCGCCGCCACGCTCCGGCTGCGAACGGCGAGCGCCCCGAGGTTCTGTTCTCGTGGGAGAAGCGGGTCGCTCGCGTGATCGCCCCACCGCTCCACCGGTACTTTTCGATCCAGCAGCGCCCGGGCTTGCCACAGAAGGCGGAACTGGCGGCTGAGATGCGGCAGCACGCTCTGCATCGCGGCTTCTTCCGGCCTGGACCGCGAGGCGAGCAGTACGTCCAGGTGGCCGAGCGCCGCGCCCAGGTCCCCGTCCGTCACACTGTCCGTAAAGGCGAAGATCTGCGCCTGGCGCTTCTCGGTTACCAGTGCCCGAACGTCCTCGTCCGAGATGTCGGCGCCCTCGGATGCATACTCGATCAGCTTGTCCAGCTGTGCCCTGGCTTCGGCGAAGTCTTGGTTGCACATCCTCCACAGCAGGTCGGCGACGCGTCCAGGCAGCATGACGGAACGTTCGGCGGCGAGTTCGATCAGCCGCTGCCGACCTTGGGAGGCTTCGGGCGGCGAGCAGTCCACCACCACACCCTTCTTCTCGACTGCGCCGACGAGGGCTTTCTCTGCCGCAGAGGATCGCTCGCTAGTGCGGGCATCCGTCGCGGGGTCTGGATCCATGCACACGACCACGCAGGCGTGTGTTGGGATGTCAGCCAGCACCTTGGCCAGCTTGCCCGCCTCGTCGCTCGTCAGGCGCGAGGCCCTTCGGAGGACGATGGTGCGAGCCGACGAGAAGAAAGCGGGGGTCGCGGCGCACTCGGCCACGCGGGCTGCAACGCCTGGCTCCGCATCCAGCCGCTCGATATCGGCTGCATCTTCCGCTCCCGCCGCGACGCGGAGTAGGTCACGCAAGACCCGCAGCACCGCCACGCTGTCCGAACCGAGGAGCAGGTAGGAGGGCTTCAGCGCGTCAGGCTCGGGGTGAAAACGACTGGCCGCGACTTTGGGCATCTAGATCCTCCCCTTCGGCAGCGAGCGTATCTGCCGTAACCATTCCTCCACGCGAAGCCTCAGATCGGGAAGAACGCTTTCCGGCCCGCCCCGTCCGAACAGGCCTGCGTCCACGCCCTCCACCACGGCAGCAGCCAGAGGTGCGAGCGATGGGGGCAGGTGTGGCTCGATAAAGCGGAGGTGTTCGATGGGTGTCAGATGCGGCTCGCGGCTGGGAAGGCCGACCCGACGCAGGCTTCTCAGGAACCGGGCGTATTGCCTTCCGACTGCGCTCCTCGCGTCCTGCACTCGTGTAGCACGTAGCCTGGCTATCCAGAGCGACAACAGAATGTAGGCTGCGATCAGCCCGATGGCGACATCCAGAACGAGCGACCACCAAGGCGATCGCCAGAACTCCTGATCTGCGGCAAGCGCAGCGGCCGGCCCTGCCTCTTCGTCCAAGTTGCGCGCACCCTCCGTGGCATCGAAGATGACCCACCCAACTCCCTCGAACAGCACCTCGGTCCACAGGTGCAGGTGCTTCTCGCGGATGACATAGGTGCCCGAGTTGCGGTCGAAGTCGCCCGGTGCGTAGCCCCTAACCACGCGAGCGGGAAGGCGGAGTTCGCGGCACAGCACCGCGAGGGCAGAGGCGAAGGAGTCGCAGTAGCCCTTCTTTCGCTCGAAAAGGAACTCGCTCACGCGGTCGGTGCGCGAGTTCAGCGGCGCGTCCTGAAGTGTATAGCCACAGGTGCGCGAGATGTAATCCCGCAGCATCTGAACTCGCTGATAGTCGTTTCGAGCGCGAGCCGTGACGCGAGTGGCGAGTGCCCGAAGTTCGGGCGAGCGGGTCTCGGGAAGCTGCATATACCGAAGTGCAAAGCGCCGTCGCTCGGCGCCGGCGTTGCCCAGTCGCCTATGCAGCGGCACCGCTGAGTGCGCTCGATACCTCTCACCGGCAAGCATGTCTCGATTCGGTCGTACGAAGTCTCGGAATGCGAAGAACAGCACGGGGGAGTCGATCTCGACTTCGGTCGGTTCCCCTGCCAAGTACAGCATCTGGTGACTTCCACGTGTCACCTCGACCTCGTAGGAGACCTCTTCTCGGGCGAGAGTGTCGTCCAGGCGAAACCCGAGGTTCAGATCGAACACCCCGGGGGTGGATGGAAAGACAGTCTGAGGCCCTATCACGCCGGATCGCCAGCCCATACCGTTGTAGTCGTGGAAGGCCCTCTCGCGCAGATAAAGCGGCCTATCTGCCCGCACCCGAAGGACCTGCAGGTCCGTGCTCGAATGGCCACCGACCCCAATCTCCAACTCGGCGGCGTCGCCTGCGGTGGGCAGGGTCACGGCCTGCCTCGGTCCTGGCCCGATGAACACCCTCGCAGGCACCAGCTTCTCGACGCCGAGACCGACCAGGGGGGCTAGCACGAAGGCGACGCCCGCCACCACCGCGGCACCCGTCAGGGCGTACACAGGGCCCGCCGCAACCGAGCGATGCACCCTGCCCGCTCCGATGGCGCGAATGTGTGAACGCGAAAGCGCGAAGACTGCGCCCGCGAGGAAGACGAGGAACAACAAGGGAAGCCAAGCAGCATCGGAGTAGGTTGCGGCGATACCGAGCAGCGCCATGGACGGAACCGCCTGAAACAGCATGTCGCCGTCCGTTACCATTACGAAGCTACGCAGCACCAGCAGCCACACGACGCGAGCGCCGACGGCTAGGTGCACGGCGGCAAAGTCCGACATTTCGGCCCCGATGGGATAGGGTGCAATCCAACCGATGGCTCCGAGCACACCGCACACGTATGGGCCGAGGAACAGGACGCCTGCCGCCGAGCCTGCCAGCCGTAGAACCAGGCTGACCAAGCACCCGACCCCGAGCAAGCCAGCGACACGGAGCCCTTCTCCCGGAGCCTCGAGTGCTGCATGAAGCGCGACGATCGCAGCCGCCATGAAGACCCAGGTGGCTAGGTAGTCCGGCAGGCGCGACAGCGTGCTTCTCAAAGCTTCGCTTCTCATGTTGCTGCCTCGCCGCTGGTCGGTGGTACCTCGATCACCACCGCTCCCAACCGTCTCAGGGCGTCAGCCCGATCCGCTCGGTCACCGGGATGCCTGTAAAGGTACACGATCATTCGTGCACCACCGAACCGTCTCACGCATGCCGCGGCTCCGTCTGAATCTGCGGTGAACAGATACACGGCGCTGTCGGGACCGAGGTTGGGTTGCACCTGTTGGACATAGCTCGTAAGATCGGTGTAGTCGGCCTCAATCCCTCCAAGGCCTTCCAGGATGCGACGATAGTGCCGCTTGCCTCGGCGCATCTCGGTGCAAGGCCCTGTGATTCCCTGGCCGGTCAGGCGAACTGCAGCACCCACCGCGAGTAGCTCACGTGCAACGAACGCGGCGTTGCGGATTGCATGCTCTAACGCCGCGTCGGGTCCTCGCGATCCGGGAGGAACGTGCGTGTCGCACAGGATCGTCATGTCCGAGAGCCCACCGGGTTCGAATTGCTTCACCAACAGCGTGCGATGCCGAGCGCTCGACCGCCAGTGCACGTGCCGCAAGCTGTCCCCGGACCGGTATTCACGCACACCTCGCGGCTCAATCCCACCGCCTTCGGCCAGCCCCGATTCGCTGTCCTCTGAACTCCACCCAGCGACCGCACGGAGATCGAGCGGCACGGGCTCGGGCCTGGGGAGCACCAGAAGGCTGTCCTTCGACGGCTCGAAGGTGCGCTCGCGCCAGGAGATGCCGAGCGAGTCTCCTGCATACACGCAGATGTCTTTCGGGGAGTAGCGCCCTCTGCGGATAGGCACAAAGCTGTACTCGATCTCCGTAGAGCCCTGCGCGGGGGGACAGAACGGCGGAGGAAAGATCACGTCGCGCATCCAATCCGTGGAGCCAAACCTCTCTTCTAACAGCAGCCACGGGGCACCGAGCCGGGAACGGTTCGTTACCTCGAAGCGCACCGCCACGGTATCGCCCACGGTCGCCTCGGCCGGGCACCATCTCCGGACGCTAAGCCCTCGCAATGCCAACGACGCCTGCACTCGACCTGCGAAGAGCAGCAGGATGAACGTGGTGGCCATGTAGAACAACACCGGCTGCTGGACTACCATGGCGACCAACAGTAGACAGGTGGCAGCCACCGTAAGCGCGGAGACGACGTACGTGCGCACCGCTCGCTACCTCGTAGGCACCGGCACAGGCACTCGGCTGAGGATGGACTGGATGATGCCGGGCCCGCTGTCCGCCCTGCCGCGCACTTCGCTGCGGCCGATCAGCCTGTGCGGCAAAACCTGGAGGGCGACCCGCTTGACGTCGTCCGGAGTGGCGTAGTCGCGGCCCGCGATGGCCGCAGCAGCCTGTGCCGAACGCATCAACAGAAGCGAACCCCTGGGGCTCGCGCCGAGCAACAGCCCCGATTCCTCTCGCGTGGCTCGAACCACTTCTACGATATAGTCCTTTAGGCTGTCGTCTACGAACACTTCACGGACATCGGCCTGCAGCTCTACCATCTCCTCGGGGGTTAGCACCGAGCGCACGTCGTCGAGTGGTGCCTTTAGCTGTTGGCTGATCAGAATGCCCTTCTCGTGTTCTTTGTCCGGGTAGCCAAGGCTGAGGCGCGCGAGGAACCGGTCCATCTGTGCCTCGGGCAGCGGATAGGTGCCCGTCATCTCCACGTTGTTCTGCGTCGCGATGACGAAGAAGGGTCGGGGAAGGTGGTACAGGGTTCCGTCCACCGTGACCTGGCGCTCCTCCATCGCTTCCAGTAAGCTGGATTGCGTCTTCGGCGTGGCGCGGTTGATCTCGTCGGCGAGCACGATGTTGGCGAAGATGGGTCCCGGCCGGAACTCGAACTCCACCGTCTTCTGATTGAACAGCGAGCTACCCGTCACGTCGGCGGGCAATAGGTCGGGGGTGAACTGTACGCGTCGGTAAGTGCCACCAATCGCTCTCGCTAGGGCTTTGGCGAGCGTGGTCTTGCCAACGCCGGGAACGTCCTCCAGCAGGATGTGCCCGTCGGCCAATAGGGCGATGATAGCGGCCTCGATGGTCTCCGGCTTGCCGAGGATCGCCTTTCCCACCTCGGCGGCGACCTCTGCAGCCTTTGTCGAAACAGTTTCCGGTCTCACGCGCACTCCTCGGTTTCGAGTGTAGCCGATCCGACAGGCCCCTCGGACGACCCATGCAGTCGAACCCATGGGCAGGAATCAGAGCGCCGGATGCAAGATACATACGTCGTGGACGATTTTTGCGTTATCGGGGTTGACCTGGGAGGAACGAACGTCCGTGCGCTGGCAGTGGAGCCTAGCGGGAACCCAGTGGGGGAGTTCGCTTCGCAGCCATCGCGAGCGAAGGAGGGAGCGGCTGCCGTGGCCGACGCGTGCGCGGACGTGGTCCGCTCTGCGGAGAGGTCCGCCGGGAGGCCGTGCAAGGCGGTAGGGATGGCCGTGCCCGGCCACATAGATCCCAAGGACGGCTCCGTGCGCTGGGCTCCCAACTTCGGTGAGTATGTGGGAGGCATCTTTCGGCACTTTGCGGACGTGCCGCTGACCGCGATGGTGCGCGAACGGCTCGGTGTGCCGGTGCATAGCGGCAACGACGCCAACTTGGCCGCGCTGGGCGAGTTCATGTTCGGCAAGCGCGAGGAACGGCCTAACGGACTGGTCATGATCACTTTAGGGACGGGCATCGGTAGCGGTATCGTTCTCACCCCGGACCAGATGTCGGGGGGCGAGCCGCCGTCCGCGCCGCTGCTTCTGGTGGGTAGCAACGGCGGAGGGGCGGAGCTGGGGCATACCGTGGTGTTTGCCGATGGACCACAGTGCGGTTGCGGAGCTTACGGATGTGCCGAGGCGCTGGTGAACGCGAACGCGATCGTGCAGCGAGGCAGGGCGAAACTGGAGCACGACCCGACCGGCCTCCTGGCGCAGCTCTCGGGGGGCGATCCCTCGCGCATCACGCCGAAGCTGTTGGCGGACGCGGCGGCGCAGGGGGACGAGAGCGCCCTGGAAGTGTGGCGTGAGACGGGGCACTACCTCGGCGTGCTGATCGGCAATGTCATCAACACCTTCGTGCCGGAGCTGGTGGTCCTGGGGGGCCAGATATCACAGGCGGGTCCGCCTCTTTGGGAGCCGACGATCCGGAGCGCCCGTAATACGGCCATCCCGACGCTCTTTGCCGCCACACGTATCGAACCCGCAACGGAGCCGGAGCGCGCCGGCGCCCTCGGCGGCGCCGCCCTGGCACTTCAGCGCCTAAGCCGCTAACCCCCGCTTACTCCCAATCACCTATCCCTCACCACTGCGAGTGGTGAGGGATAGCGTACTCCGGCCGCCGAATCGCCGGCTGGCCCAAAAACCGCTACAGCTTCCGGATGCGGATGTTGCGGAAGGAGACCTCGTGCCCGTGGTCCTGAAGCACGATGTAGCCTTTCGGGTGTCGCGCGAAGTCGGGGAATTCGGCGAATTTGGTCTTCTGATAGATCTCGGTCCACTCCGGGCTGCCGATCTCGTACTCCACTATCTTCACGCCGTTCATCCAGTGCTCGATGTGGTTGCCGCAGGCCACGATGCGAACCTCGTTCCACTCGCCTGCCGGCTTCAGCACCTTGCCTTTCGGGCCGTAGAAGTCGTAGGCCGCACCGCTGGCGTTGACGCTGTCCGGCGCGATGCCGTGCCCCTGGTCGTCGAGTAGCTGGAACTCGGGCCCGCTCTGCCACGAGGCTTCGTGGTCCTCGGTAGAGCGGTACATGATTCCGCTGTTGCCTCTGGTAGACATGCGGTATTCGAGTATCAACTCGAAGTCGCCATACATCTGGGCGGTTCGCAGATCGCCGCCATCGGGGCCGGGGCTACAGGTGAGGATCCCGTCTTTGGCACTCCAGTTCTTAGGAGGGCGGTCCATGCGGTATCCCGTCCAGCCATTGAGCGATTTGCCGTCGAAGATCATCTCGAAGCCCAGCGCCTTCTCCAGCCTGGTGAGCGTCGGCATACTTGGCGCCTGGTCTTGAAGGATGGCGGTCTGGGCCCCTAGCGCCAGTGTGAAGAGCAAGAGGTGGGTCATAGCATGAAGGGCATTCACGATGCGCGCCACCTTTCCTGCGCAATCTCGGTGGCCGGCTGAGCAGTGCTTCCGTGTGTCGATACGGACCACAGAGGAAGGGTTTGCGCCGCGCAGCGGCGAAGGTTAGACGCGGCCCGCGCGTGGGCGCAGGAGGCAATGGATGGCCGCAGCCGACGTCATCGTCATCATTCTGTACTTCGTTCTGCTGTTCGGCATCGCGATTCACGTCATACGCAGGAAACAAAAAACCTCCGAGGAGTACTTCCTTGCCGGCCGTTCCATCCCGTGGCTGCTCGTCATGACCTCGCTCTTTGCCACGGATATGTCTTCGACTGCGTTCATCGGAGCGGCGGGCACGGGGTATGCGCACGGGATCGTCTTCGCTAACTTCCAATGGATCGCAGTGGTATGCATCCTGGTGCTGGTCGTCTGGCTGCTGCCGATCTATCTGCACAACCGTATCGTGACACTGCCGGAGTATCTCGACAGACGTTACGGCAAGTCCGCACGCACGGTCTACAGCGTAATCTGCATTTTCATCTATGCGTTGGTGGAAATCCCGGCGGTGCTATATGTGGGTTCGCTGCTGCTGGGCGAAGTGACTAACCTGCACCCGATTGCCATCTTCGTGGTGTTAGGATTGCTGACCGGAGCCTACACCATCGCCGGCGGGTTGCGGGCCGTGGTGTATGCGGACTTCATGCAAGCGGGGTTCATTCTCGTGGGTGGGTTGTATCTCGGTTTCGCCAGCCTACATGCGGTTGGTGGATGGGCGGAACTGAATGCGAAGCTGCCGCACACCTACTTCTCGGCAATCCAGGGATCTGAGTCGGCCTTGCCTTGGCCCACGCTGCTCACGGGCCTCCCGGTACTCGGCCTGTGGTATTGGGGCACCAACCAGATGATACTGCAGCGAGTGCTAGGAGCGAGGACGGTGAACGAGGGGCGCTTGGGCGCTCTAGGCGGTGGCATTCTCAAGTTCACGCTGCCGCCCATGTTAGTACTGCCCGGCATGTGCGCAGCCGTGCTGTACCCAGGGCTGGAGTCGCCGGACCTAGCGTATCCAACGCTGATTCAGCACATGGTTCCGGTGGGTTTCAAGGGGCTCGTGATCGCAGCGTTCGTCGCAGCTATGATGTCGCACGTGGAGGGCGCACTCAACTCGGCGAGCACGCTGTACGTGCAGGACATCCACCTGCGACTGATCAACTCGAAGCTGACCGATGCTCACGCAATCCGGCTGGGAAAGATCGTGGGGTTCATTCTGATCGCGGGCGCGCTGCTCATTGCGCACCAGTTGCATGTGGCTTCGGTGTACGTGTTCCTGCAGCAGGGCTACTCGTACGCCGCGGCTCCCGCGGTGGTGCTCTTTCTCGGCGGCATTTTCTGGAAGAGGGCCAACCTGTGGGGTGCGCTTGCGGCCTATGTGGGTGGAGTGGGCTGCATGGCTGGAATCGAGGTGTACAACCAGTTGTGCAAGCCGCCGTGGGTGCCTGTCAACCCGTTCTATCAAGTGGCGTGGGCGGCACTGGCCGCGCTGGTCGCTTGGTGGGTGTTCTCGCTGCTGACGCCGAGGCCCGGGATTGCGGAGGAGCCGCTGGTCGAGTTCCGCGAGGAGCCCCTCTCGACCTACCCGCTGCTCAAGCGCTGGCCGATCTGGGCCTTCGTGTGCATTGTGCTGTTGGTGGTCACCTATAGCGTGTTTCGGTAGAGGCGAGGCGCACGATCTTGCCGCCATAGTCCGGCTCGACCGTGCAGCCCGGGGGGACGGTGAGGAAGTCGGCGTCGTCCCACGGACCATCGAGGAGGCGGCGGAAGAGGGATAGGTCTCCCCGGAGCTTCTCGAACGACCAGCCATGGTCTGCCGCTCGGTCACGTGCCGCGGCCTCGTAAGTGCCGTCTGGCTCGACGCCCGTCTCGATGAAGGTGATCTGCCGGTAGTTGCGGGTGGGCGACAGCGCCTCCCATACGTAGCGACCCTCTTCCTCGCCGTACTTCTCGATGAGGTCCTCGAGCGAGCACTCCATTCCCATTCGCGCGGGGATCGTCTGCGACCGGAGATCCTCGCTCACGCCTTCGTGCTCGATCCATCCGGTGCTCAGGAAGTAGGTTCCGGGGTTTTCCGCGAAGTACCAGTCGTAGCGCTCGCGCGAGCCCATCAGCAGCGTGATGCAGTCGTGTGCACGGGGGATCACGAGTGTCGTATCCCGTGCGACCAGCCCCGCCGTTCCGTTGTTACATAGCCCATATCCGAGCAGGACTGCGTCGAAGCCCGGCACGACCGCATCAATCGCCGCCTGTAGCCGCTGGCGCATGGGTTGGGAGCCGAGGTCGTGCAAGCCCTTTTCCAGGAAGAGGGGTTCCACCTCGTTGGGCGAGTGGGCGATCAGGTGCTCGAACTCCCGCCGCAACACCTCGCAGGCGATCAGCTTCAGGCGCATCCGGCGTCTCCGTCCATTCCGGCGCTGCTTGCGGCGGAGGCGTCCGGGGCGCGGCTTGGGGCGATTCGTGACATTGTGCTCAAAGAAGGGCTCCGGAGGCTATCGGCGGTCGCTCCTTTTGAGGAATAATACCGGACCAAGGAGGCCCCCCTCCGGCCTTAGGCCGCAGGGGCGAGCGCAGCCAGGCCACTTCCGACAACGGCGTCGCAAGTCAGTCCGGGCGCGGATGCCACGGCATTGGATCGTTGTCGAACGGGCGTGGCTGCCGCGCAGGGCAAAACATGCGACATGAGCATTAGCCAAATCGGGAAATCTATCTCCGCATCGCCAACGCTTCGACTGAACGTCATCGCCGCCCTTATGCGCGAAAAGGGCGATCCCGTCATCCACCTCGGCGGCGGCGAGCCGAAGAGCAAGTCGCCCATCGACGCCATCCTCGGAGCTACGGGGCTCGTCAACACGGGCGAGGTCCGCTACACGCCACCGGACGGCGTTCCGGCGCTGAAGAAAGCGATTATTCGCTACACCGAGGAGTTCTACGGCAGGCATGTGGAGCCGGAGAACGTGATTGCTTCGAGCGGCGCGAAGCAGGCGATCATGGTGTGCCTGCAAGCCATTCTGGACCCGCAGTACGAGGTGATCTTCCCTGCACCGTACTGGGTCAGCTATCCCGAGATGGTTAAGCTATGCGGTGGGATTCCGGTTCCGGTATATGCCGAAGACGGGTCATTCTACCCGCGATTGAAGGACATCGAGGCGAAGGTGGGGCCGTACACGAAGGCCGTGATCATCAATAGCCCGAACAACCCCACGGGTGCGATGTATCCGAAGGAGTTCATCGCAGAGATCGTGCAGTTCTGCGAGGATCGTGGCTTCTACCTGATCATGGACGACATCTACCACCGGCTGATCTTCGATGGGAAAAAACCGATCAACTGCTACGAGTTCGCGAAAGACCTCGGCGAGAACTCTAAGTTGGTAGTAGTGAACGGGGTCTCGAAGATGTATGCGATGACAGGCTTCCGCATAGGATGGGCCATCGCTAACAAGCGGTTAGTAGAAGTGATGGCCAACATCCAGGGTCATCAGACTTCCGGGCCTTCGGTGGTGCTGCAGTTAGCTGCGGCAGCGGCACTGAACGGCGTGCAGACCAGCGTGGAAAGTTTGCGTATGACGCTCGAGAACAACCGCAACGTGATGGTAGACCGGCTGAAGTCCTTCGAGGGAGTGAAGGTGACCAAGCCGGATGGTACGTTCTACTGCTTCGCCGACTTCAGCGTATACGACAAGAACTCGACGCGCCTCGCGGAGACGCTGCTGAAGAAGGTGCAAGTCGTTACGGTACCGGGATCCGAGTTCGGTATGGACGGGCATCTGCGTCTTAGCTACTGCGGCACCATCAAGGAGATTCGCGAGGGCATCGAGCGTATGAAGTGGGCGCTCGATCCGAACTCGCCGAACGAGCTTTACATCGGCGATCGCAAGTTGGTGAGGGACTGGGCATGAAGAAGTATCTGGAGTTCGACACCCCCGCGTCGAAGCAGGCCGGTGAGCTGGCTGCCGACTTCAAGTTGGCTAACATAGGACTGGTGGACCTCGATCGCGTGTACTGGAATCTGCCGACTCCAGCGCTGTATGAGGAGGCGGTCTTCCGCGGCGAGTGCAAGCTGGCATACATGGGCCCGATGATCGTGAACACTGGGAAACACACGGCCAGGGCTGCTGCAGACAAGTTCGTAGTCCAGGAGTATTCCACCACGGACAAGGTCTGGTGGGGGGAGTACAACCGTCCATTCAGCCAAGAGAAGTTCAACTCGCTGCTCGGGCGCGTGCAGGCATACCTGCAGGGAGAGGAGGTGTTCGTCCAAGACTGCTATGCCGGTGCGGACCCTGAATATCGCATGCCTATCCGAATCATCACAACCAAAGCATGGCATAGCCTCTTTGCGCGTAACATGTTCATCACCACGGAGAACCGAGACGAGCTGAAGAAGCACGCTCCGGAATTCACCGTCCTAGCGATTCCATCTTTCAAGACCGACCCGCGGCTAGATGGGACTCGAAGCGAAACAGCGATCATTATAGACTTCTCGCAGCGGCTGGCACTCATCTGTGGTAGTGCATATGGTGGGGAGATCAAGAAGACGATCTTCACCGTGCTGAACTTCCTGCTGCCCGATAGCGGCGTGATGCCCATGCACTGCTCCGCCAACGTGGGATCGGAAGGCGACGTCGCGCTTTTCTTCGGCCTGAGTGGAACGGGAAAGACCACCCTCTCCGCCGATCCGAAGCGTGGTCTGATAGGGGACGACGAGCACGGTTGGAGCGACGAAGGGGTGTTCAACTTCGAGGCCGGCTGTTATGCGAAGGTGATACGTCTTTCGGCAGAGCACGAGCCGCAGATCTATGCATGCACCCGCCGGTTCGGCACGATCATCGAGAATGTAGTGTACGATCCCGTGAGTAGGCGGTTAGACTTGGACGATGATGCCATCACGGAGAACACGCGAGCATCCTATCCCCTGGAGTACATAGAGAACGCGCTGCCCGAGAAGATGACACGGACGCACCCGAAGAACATCATCTTCCTAACGTGCGACGCCTCCGGTGTCATGCCTCCCATCGCCCGATTGAGCACCTCACAAGCGATGTACCACTTTGTTAGTGGGTACACATCGAAGATAGCCGGGACGGAGATAGGGCTCGGCATCGAGCCGGAGATCACCTTCAGCACCTGCTTCGGTGCGCCGTTCATGGTGCGCAGACCGTCGGAGTATGCCGAGCTGCTGCGACGCAAAATCGAGAAGTTCGGTGTGAACGTGTGGCTAGTGAACACTGGATGGGTCGGCGGGCCGTTTGGTGTGGGCCGCCGCATCAGCATCCGGCACACGCGCAACTTGCTGAACGCTGCGTTGGATGGCAGCCTGCTGAGCGTCGAGTATCGGAAGGACCGGCTGTTCGGGTTCGAGGTGCCGTTGAGCTGCCCGGAAGTGCCGGAGGACGTGCTGGACCCGTCCAATAGCTGGGGCAACAAGGACGAGTACTGGAAAAGGTACGACGCACTGGCTGCACGATTCATCGAGAACTTCAAACTTTTCTCGGAGGACTGTGCCGAGGACGTGCGGGCCGCCGGGCCTCTTCGCCTTTCGCAAGTCAGGGTCTAAGGCGGTGTTCCACGTCGCAGATCGGAGCGTTCGCTGCGTTTCAGCATTTCGGCACCAGCGCAAAGGACGCTGAAGTCGAAGCGAAGCGATCGCTTTGATTCGACTTACCTCTACACACGGCCGAACTTGCTGTATCATATCGGGATGCGGGGGAGTTGGTGGTTCTTCGTGGTGCTTGCCGCCGTTGCACACGGCGTGAGCACCGAGCGAGTGTCGGTGTCCTCGACGGGCCACCAGGGCGGCGGCGCGTCCTTCTCGCCTTCGGTCAGCGCGGACGGGCGCCTCGTCACGTTTCTCAGCCTAGCGAGCGACCTGGTGCCGGACGACACGAACGGTATCCGCGACGTATTCGTGCGTGATCGCGACACAGGTGTCACCGCCAGGGTGAACGTGTCGTCGCTCGGAGAGGAGGCGAACGACGAGAGCGGCGAGCCCGCGATAAGTGGTGATGGCCGCCATGCGGCCTTCACGAGCCGCGCATCGAACCTCGTGCCGAATGACACGAACGGGACGTGGGACGTGTTCGTCCATGATCGAACCACCGGCGTGACGGAGAGAGTCAGCGTTTCGAGCGCCGGCGCGCAGGGCAATGGCTTCTCGATGGGGCCGTCGCTCTCGCACGACGGCCGTTACGTGTGCTTCATGTCGCTCGCGAACGACCTGGTGCCGGATGATACGAACGGGGTGAAGGACATCTTCGTGCACGACAGGCTTTCGGGTGTGACCGACCGTGTGTCCATCTCCTCGCAGGGGGCGCAGGCGAACGGGCAGACGACCATAGGCGTGATCAGTCCGGACGGCCGCTACGTGGCTATGATCAGCTATGCCAGCAACCTGGTGCCAGGAGACACGAACGGCTACTCCGATGCCTTCCTGCACGACCGGTTGACAGGTGTGACGTTACGCGTGGGTGCGGGCAATGGGTGGACACGCGACGTGGACGTGAGCTTGGCGGGACTGGTCGTGGCCTTCGAGAGCGATGCCAGTGATCTCGTGCCCGGGGACACCAACGGTAGATCGGACATTTTCGTGTGGGATGCAGCGAGCGGGCAGATCGAGCGTGTTAGTGTTTCGGATTGGGGGACCGAGCTGACCGGGCCGTCCGCAGTGCCTTCTGTGAGTGCCGACGGAAGAATCGTAGCGTTCTGGTCGAATGCGGCGGATGCGGTGACTGGTGATACGAACGGCGAGACGGATTTGTTCGCTCGGGACCGGCTCGCGGGGCGGACGCATCGTGTGAGCGTATCGAGCGCGGGCGATGAGGGCAACGGACCATCTCTGGGTCCCTCCTGCTCGGCCGATGGCTCGGTGGTGGCGTTCCAGAGCACCGCTTCCAACCTGGTCGAAGGTGACACGAATGGTGTCAGTGACGTGTTCGCGAGAGTGCCGGCAGGCCGTGCGACGATCAGCGGCGCGGTGGACTTCGGCTTGCCGACGGGCAGCGTGGGCCCGTCCGAGGTGGTGTTCCGACTGGGCTATGCTGGCTGGTCGCACCCATACAGTGAAGCGACGGTGCTGCTAGGAGAGAATGCCGTCTACTCGCTGCAAGCGCCGCGTGGATTGCTGGTGGTGTCGGCGAAGCCCTCGCACTGGCTGCGACGGAGCATCGTCGTGGATACGACCGATGGTGATAGGTCCGGTGTGATGTTTGTGCTGAGCAACGGCGATGCGGTTCCGGATAATCGCGTAGACCTGCTGGATTTGAACGCGGTGCTGGCGTCTTTCGGCGGGTCCGGTCCCTCGGACTTGGACGAGTCCGGCCAGGTGGGGCTGTCAGACCTGAACATCGTGCTACTCGCTTTCGGCCAGGAGGGAGACCCGTAAGAGGTGGCTACTTAGGGAGTAACTATGTGCCCTTTGGATCGCCCTCTCGAGTAACGGAAGCAAGCTGTCATGCTGAGCCTGTCGAAGCATGACCCCACTTGTCGCGTGCTGTTCACCCGAGCTACTACCATCGGGGCACTTGGCTGCATGCTTCGACAGGCTCAGCATGACGGGTAGAGTGATCCTTGCTCGGCATGACGGTTGATGTTAGCATAAGCCCCGCGAAGTTGCTTGCAGTAACAAGGTCCGAGTGCTCCCATCCGTGGGCGGATGGAGGCATGAACAAGCAGTCTGCAACGAAAGAGCAGACAGGGGGTATGGCATCTAGGAGTAGCTGCCAAGCTTCTTGGCGAGTGAGGTGATGGCTCGGAAGTTTTCCAAGCTGACACTGGACGGCACCGAGTGATCGGACGAGAAGATGTATCCGCCATTTTCCTTCACCACCGGAATCACGCGTTCCATCTCGGCTTGGATCGCATCCCGATCATCCCACAACACAGCGTTGATACCCCCATGTAGCACCAAGCGGTCGCCATAGAGCTGCTTGATGCGTATGGGGTCCATGCCTGCCTTCACCTCCAGCGGGTTCAGAGCCTCGATACCGATTTCCAGGAAGTCGGGGAGAAATGGCTCTACGTAACCGCATGAATGTAGATGGGTGTGCACACCACGTTCATGCGCCCAGTCACATGCGCGCTTCTGTACGGGTTTGAGTAGCTCGCGGTAGGTCTTCGGCGAGAAAAAAGTGTGGCCTTTGTAGCCCACGTCGTCCGGCCACGTCACAGCATCGAAGTGGTACCCCGCATCCCACACCTGTTCCAAGAGCGCGAGGTTCACATCCAGGAAAGTGTTGAACATGTCGAAGAGCCACTCCGGCTGATCGACCAGCGCCATCAGCACGCGTTCGGTTCCCACCGTCCAGGAGTGAGTCACGTCGAATCCGAACCACAATCCCGCTATGATCCACCTACCTTCTGCCTTCCACTTCGGGTAGTTCTCTGCCAGGTATGCCCAGTCCACTCGGTCGGGCTCGGTGGTCATTCTGCGTTTGGCCTCTTGCCACGTGTCGGGGTCTCGGATGGTGAAGTCGAGGAATTCGGGCACGGACGCAGCGTGCTTCCAATCCTTCATAGTGACCCCATACGAGGAGGTGCGTATCACATACTCGTCCGTCTCTTCGATCACCTTCTGCTCATAGCGTGGGCTGATGTCCACGCCGATGTGCGCGGTGCGGTCGAGGTCGAAGAACTCCACGTAGTCTACGTCCTCGGGCATACCCTCGGCATGCCAACGCTCGATAGTCGCGGCCCACGGGCTGTCTATGACAGGTATTCGGTCAGCCTCCCTGTGCTCGAACATGCGCTGGAATCGTTCCTTGCTAGTCACTTGCTTACTCCTTCCGGTCCGACCGCCACGCGCGGCCCGATGTCAGTTAGGTCTATAGGTCGGAAGCCCAATACCAACGCGGGGGACCCGTCTTTCAGGCGGAAGTCCCCTCGATCCGGGTCCACGAACAGGGGGTCGGCGACCTTGCTTGCAAGATCATGCCCTCGCGACTGCCATTCGCTCCATCCGACCTGCCCGAATCTCACCTCTCGTCCCGAGCGGTCGAAGTATAGGTTACTCTCCATCTCGAATCGGTCATCCGCCCAGTTTCCCCCGAGCAGGTCACCCTGCTCGTAGTAGACTATGTTGCGCAGGAAGCGAAACGAGATGTGCTCCTCCACTCGACTGCGCTGCAGCTGCCACTCCTGCGAGAAGGCGAAGATGTTGTTACGTATCACGTTCTCGCGTCCATAGTGCTGGTGGAATCCGCCCGTTTTGGTGCGGTACACGAGGTTGTTTTCTAGGAGGATGTGAGAGCTCCCTTCATCGGTGTACAGCCCCCACCCTCCGTAGCTGTAAGAGATGCAGTCGTGAATGAGATTGCCGACCACTCGCGTACCGGGGGAGACCCCCAGCGTGTACACGCCGGCTAGGTCGCTCAATACCCCGCGGCCGACGTCGTGAATGTGGTTCTTCTCTACTATGTTGCGCACCGCTTTGCTCTCTCCGTAGCCCCATACCCAGCCGACCGATACGCCCGTGTAGTCGAGGTGGTGGATGTGATTGTGCAGCACGTTGTTATGACCGCTGTTCCCGATCCACACTCCGACTGCGCTGTGAAACAGCTTACCGCCATCACCGATGTCACAGTCGCATATGGTGGTCCGGATGCTGCCCGGCTGCACCTTGATGCCTCCCGCTCCCATGTCGGTGATGCGGCATGCTCGTACGGACACGTCCTCGCAGCCGGGACCTACTTCGATGGCATAGGTACCTATCTGCGACACCTCGCAGTTCACCATCGCGCATCGGCGCGCTCCTTTCAATACGATCGCGCCGGGGACCTCGAATGCCGCCTGGACCGAGCCGGCATCGCCGTCGGGATAGGAGAACTCGGTGTGTTGGAACGTCAGACCTCGCAACGACACATGCTCGACGCTCTGGTCTGTACCCGTATCACCCGCCAGGCGAAGTAGCGTCGTCAGCCTCGGCACTACCATCAGTGTTCTGCTGGGTGATTCGCCGGGGATGGGTAGGTACGTCAGCACGCCGTCCCGGCTTGCGAGGTGCCACGTGCCTGGTTCTGTCAGAGCTTCGTACACGTTCTCCAGGTAGTACCGCGCCCCACGGTCCGCAGCGAAATCGTCGGACATGCGGAACGTACTCTTACGGTCTAGTGTGACGATCCTCGTTCCCTCGTCCACGGAGGCGATTCGCATTCGCGACTCGATCCAGAAGTGCAACGCTACTACGTCCACGTCGGCAGCGTGGCTCCAGGCACGTACGTCACCGGGTGCGAAAACGAACCGGTTCTGACCTTCGTTCCAGGGCTGGCCATCCTTCAGATCCGGGAGTGACTCGATTCGGTAGTACCCATCCTTGGGCAGACGGGATCGGAATCGCCGCTCGCCGTTGACGAAGAGCTGACGAAAGGGCAGAGGCAGCATGGCCTTGGTAGGCACCTCGACGGTCCAGGCCAGCCTGTCGTTGACACGCGTTTCCCGCAGTCCGCTCAGCCGAAGGCCGCCACTCAGCACGGGCCGCTCGCCGGGATACGCTTCGTAGCTGATCGGGCAGGCTGCGGTGCCCGAGTCCGAGGGACCGAGTTCGAATGTGCGTGTCAAGTAGTACGTGCCAGCGCGCAGTTGGACGCGCACCGGCTGCATCAGCCCGCCCTCTCTCCGTCGCATCGCACGGATCGCGTCACGGGCACGCTCGAGCCGCGCGAAGGGCCCGTCGGTGCGGTCACGATTCGGCTCAGGGAGCTTCCCGGTCCACGCGTCATTGCCCTTCGGGGACACATAGTACGTGATGGCACCGCCGCTCACGGTCGTGGGAACCGTCATCGTGACCACCGAGAGAGCGAGAGAGAGGATCATAGTCTGGACACCTGCACGTTGCGCTATCCATTCGGTTCTCTTTCAACCTGCTCACACCTGCTGAAGAGGTGCGGCGTTTGTGCCGACAATCACACTACGCGGCGCGCGCACGCGTGTCGCCGCGAAACTTAGAGCGGTTTGTCAAGGCTGATGCTGAAACGTCTGCAGTGCCGGAAGTATCAGGGCTGGATCACCCGGTATCTCACCGGGGACCTGGACCCAGAAGCTCGAGTCCAGCAGTTCGAACGACACATCGCTTCTTGCGATAAGTGCAAGCAGGCGGTTGCGGAGAAGCGGGGGCTTTTGAACGAGCTGCTGGCCCGTAACGCCTCGGAGGAGGACCTGCAGGAGGCGCTCGCTGCGCTGGGTCTCGTGCCTCGAGTCAACCGGCCCCTCGGCGTGGCCTTGTCCGTGGTTCTGGTTGCTGCTCTCTTCGCCTCTGCCTACCTGTGGCGGTTGGCGAATCCCACGGACAACCTCCTGGGCCCGAAGGCCACCACTATGGGTGTTGGAGAGGCGAAGCCACCGATGAGCGAGCCGGTTTCGAACAGGCAGGCGCCTCCGCCTGCGAGCGGTGGACGCGTGGCCGACACGAAGGCGCCGCCCGCGGAAGCCGTGAAAGCCACCCCGGAGCCGCCGAAGCCGTCCACCAAGCCCCAACCGAAACTACCACGGAAGACGGCTCAGCCCGCAGTCCGGCGACCTGCACCAAGCGCCGTGCCCAGCAAACCGCAACCCCGATCCGAAGTGGAAATCCTGGACCCGTCCGGCTCGGTCGTGCGCCGTGCCGGGTCGAACATCCCGCAATAAGGAGTAGAACGCGATATGAGATGGGTAGTGCTCGCGATTGCCGCCTTCCTCGTGATGACTGCACCCGCGCAGGATGCGGCCGCAACTTCCGATTCCGCGCCCAAGTACAGCATCGAGTCCTCTGGCCGCGATGTGCGTGATGCCATTCATAGCCTTTTCACCCAGGCCCGCAAGAACTACATACTGGACAGCTCGGTGCGCCACCAGCTCTATATGTCCGTGTACGATGTCGAGTTCGACGCCGCGTTCAACCTGTTGCTGCAGCAGGCGAAGCTGCACTACGAGATCCGTGACGGCGTGTACTACATAGGTCCTCAGCCGGTGGTGGTCGCCCCGAGCGGACGCCTTGGCTCCGACTTCGACTGGCAGGCCATTCTCAGTCGCATCGTCACGCTGAAAGACCAGAAGATCGCCCTGACCAACGCCTTCTCTTCGCTCGGGAAGCTCGCAGGGATGCAGATCCGCGTCGAGCCCACCGTGCCCAACTACCTCGTCAATGTTTCCTTCTCCAACGTCACGCTACGGTATGCGCTGGACACCCTGACGAAGGCCGCTCAGCTCTCATGGGAGCCGATGCTGGACGGCTCGATTCGAATCGGGAAGGCGACGACGACCACGCCGGCAGCCGAAAAGCCTTCGGTCGTGATCGAAACGGCGGGCAAGGCAAATGTGGCGCCTGCGCCACAGCCGGCAGTCTCGATGAAGTGTCCCAACTGCAAGCACGAACTCAAAGAGCTCTGGAAGTACTGCCCCTCGTGTGGTTACTGGGTGAAGCCGATTACAACGAAGAGCTGAACTCGTCCCGCCCCGCTCGCGGCCCCGTCGCCTCATCCGGCAGCCGGGGCCGTTCTCTTTGCCGGAATCGGTGGGCCGAACGGGCCGCCCGATTACTTAGGCTAGCTAAAATCCGTAGTATGTGGTAAGGTATCGGCGGATTTTGGAGGAGTGTGAGATGTCCATAACCTTGACGGAGCGCGCAGCGACCGAGATCAAGAACCTTCTAAACGAGCAGAACAAGCCGGAGGCGTTCCTGCGCGTGTGGGTTGCGGGAGGCGGCTGCTCGGGCCTGCAGTACGGCATGGCCATTGACGATGGCCAGCCCGACGAGAACGACCAGACGTTCGACAGCCAGGGCGTTCGGGTGTTGATCGACTCTTTGAGCCTGAGCTACATGGCAGGTTCGGAGGTCGATTACGTGGAGGACGTTCTAGGCGGCGGGTTCAAGATCGAGAACCCGAACGCGGCGGCATCTTGCGGTTGCGGGAGCTCGTTCGCGACGGAAGAAGGCGAAGGTGCCGCGGGCGGCGGTTGCGGAGGCTGCCGCGGCATGTAGCTAGCGGTTTGTACGGAGGCTCGCAAGCAGAATAGGCCGCTCGGCACTTGCCGAGCGGCCTTCGCCATATGGGCAAGGGAGAGGGAGGTATGGCACCTACTTCGCCGGGGCGGCAGTCTTTTTGGCCACGACTGCCAGTGCGGCAAGGGCTTCCTTCTTTGCGGCAGCATCCGATCCCGTGACCATAATGGTCACGAAGTATCCACCTTGCACCCAGTACACGTTCGTCGCGCCACCTACCATCACGACGAAGCCCTTTCCTCGCCCGGGGGTGCTCTCGCGCTTCTCCTTCGCGTTGGCCTTCTCCCAGTGCTGCAGAAATGCCGACGCCGCGTTGGCGGTGCGCATCGTGTGAGTGGTAATCGTCAGGTACAGCTTGTCCTTCCGGTACAGTCTCTGCGCCGCCTCCACCACTCCGGCATTCACATACATCATGTAACCGCCGTTGTAAATAGCGGTCAACCCGTCGCCCGTGCCGTACTGATAGGACCCCTTCACCTCCTGCCAACCTGTCAGCTCCGAGGCGGCGGGAAGTGCGCGTGCAGCCTTCGAGCTCTCTCCCTGGCCATATGCAGCGGCGACGACTGCGAGGCAGAGGAATACTAACAGTGTTCGCGCCATCATCCGATCGTCACCATGGAGATCCGTGCGGGGTCTGCAATGCCTAAGCCGAGTTTCTCGGCGGTTGCCAGGTGCCTAACGGGCCTACCAGCATCGGCTAGAGAAGGAAGGCCCACTTCCTTGCGGCGGTCCTCGATCATCCGCCATCCGACGTAGTCGAGCGCTACAGGGTCGGTTGCAGCCAGGATGCAGTTCTGATCCCACAGATACTTAGGATTGAGGCCCGGTCCGCCATTGCACAATGCTCGGATGGCATCACAGATGACGAGTCGGGTCTTGTCTTTGATCGCGGGCACGTTGTTCAGATCGGCGAGGTAGGGATCGCAGTTGTTGCCGTGGTGCGCGCCCGGATTGTTACACGTGCCATAGTGGTTCTTGAACGCGATGGTAACACCCGCGGTGCCATGATCCTTCAGGATCGGGACGTTTGCCAGTGCAGTGATGCGCTCTGTTAGGATTCTCGTCAGCTTCCCGTTGAACGACCCTTGCTGCGTATTGTTCTCCTCGTACTCTCCGTTGGTCCCATAGCAACGGATGCCGGGCCCGTCGCGGTTGATCTCGTAGCCCGACTTCGCCAGGTCGCCGTCGCTGCGATCCCACAAGATGATGTTCTCCGGCTTCACGCCAGCTAGCTGAATGCCCTCCGCGACGGCGTATGCCACCTCGGGATGCGTAGAGGCGTTCATGCCGAAGAGGCAGTTGAGCTTGATACCTACCACGTCGCTAGGCTTGAAGTAGCGACTCCACGCCGCCTTGTCGGTACTCTCTCCACTCAGCCTACGCACCGCCTCGAACACCATCTTTTTCACGACATCCGCCCGATAGCGATGCTCGGAGTCCTGCGCGTCCGCGTTGCGAACTACAACGACGGTCGCCTTGGCCTGTGCCTTCTCCTGTAGCACCCCGGTCGCCCTACCTCCGATAGCCAGGCCTAGCCCGGCGGCCGCAGCACTCTTCAGAAACTCTCTTCTGGATTGCCCTGTGTCCATTTCGCTACTTCCCTCCATAGGGTGAAGGTCGGTCGGGGGTCGGCGCGCCCTCGGAGGGAGGGCGCGACTTGGCGGCGCGCTCCGCCGCCTCGAAATTCGCCCGTTGCCGTTCGCGCGGCAGATGCCTCTTGTCGCCGATGGACGTCACTCGGATGGCCGCCACCGGTTGGATCGGACACTTGGTCTCACATTCGCCGCAGCCCGTACACTTTCCCTCGTCCACGAAGGGCCTTCGACGTCCGTCCACTACCTTCCAGTGCAGGGCGCGGTAAGAGCACACCTCATCGCAAACCAAGCAGTGCTTGTCGTTGGCCCACACCAGGCAGGTGCTGCGGTCTATGAACGCGGTCCCGATGTACAGATACTTCTTTTCGGCCGCCGAGAACTCCCGGATGGCGTCCGTAGGACAGGTTTGACCGCAGAGCGTACAGTGCTGGGAGCAGTAGCCGATTCGCGGAACGAGCACCGGCGTCCAAAGGCCCTCCAGGCCGGCTTCGCCGAGAGCGGGCTGCAGGCCATTCGTCGGACAGGCCTTCATGCAGAGCCCGCAACGCGTGCACAGGTCGAGGAACTCGTCTTCCGGCGCGCTGCCAGGCGGGCGGATCAGGCCGGGGCTGGAGACCCGAATCTGCGTATTGCCGCTGCGCTTCGAGCCGGGGTCGCTCTTGGCCAGCGCCGCGAAAAGCAGTCCGCCCGCAGCAGCACCGAGGAGCCTGCGCCTAGACAGGTCGAGCTCGGTGTGAAACTGCTGCGTCCCTAACCGGATCGGGAATGACGTGCCGCGCGGCGCGCAAACCTCCACGCAGTTGAAGCAGTAGATGCACTCGGTTGCTTGGTAATGTTTTGGATCGGCCTTGATAGCACCCATCTTGCAGAAGCGGTCACAAGCAGAGCAGCCAGTGCATGCGTCATCGCTCACGGTGCGACGCACGAGCCCCCATCGCGAGAGCAGTGCTAACAAGGCCCCTAGAGGACAGAGGTTACGGCACCAAAAACGCTGGGAAATCAGCCCCAATGCCAGGATGCCAGCAAACAGCAGCACCGCCACCCAACCCAAGCGAAAGTGCGGCACGATCTCGGTGATCAGCCTCGACTGAGCCAGCGCCGGCGCAATATCGTACACGATGGGTTGCGCCTGCACCCAATGCCCGACCATGGTGAACGCAGGCACCAACACCCATATCACGGTGCGCGTGACGAGGCTGATCGGATCGAAGAAGTAGGTGACCTGCGAAGAGAACAGCGCAGCAACTGCGAGACCACCTAACAGGTAGTACTTCAAGTTGCGTGCGCGGCTCTCGCCCTGCTCGCGCTTTTTGTGGATGAGATAGCGGTCCGAGAGGTCGATCACCGTGCCCATCGGGCACACCCACCCGCAGAAGAAGCGCCCGAACAACACCGTGCCTACAACTATCACTCCTGAGTACGTCGCTGCTTCCGACAACCAGGCACGAGAGGCGAGCATCGCGGTCAGCGCGACCAGCGGGTCGGCTCGCAGGAAGAGATCGGGGGGGATGACCGAGCGCAACGGGAAGACTGTTACCACGATGAGCCACAGAAACAGCAATAAGAATGCGACCTGCACCCAGCGACGCGAGGCGCGCATTGTCCAGCGCTTGCGTTTCGTTCTCGTGGTCGCTTCGGTGGTCGGCACCCGATGCCCCTACGCCCGCAGGACCTTCATCTTGTTAGTATCCGTCTCGCCCAGGCCCATCTCTCCTGCAATACGCAGATACTCCACGTCGGCTGCACCTAGCCCGAATAGTGTAGCCGCGTAGGCATCCGCTGCGACTGCGTCCACCGATGCGATGATCTGCTGCGTGTCCTTGGTAGGTCCCGGCCCCTTCGGGCCCATGCCGACCAAGATGCGCACCGCGTCCACGATGGTCAGGTGCGGCCGCACGCCTGTTAGGTAGTCGGCGATGCACTGGTCCAGCGAGCGCGAGCGGTGCCATTCCTGCCGGTCCCAGACCACCCCCATCAGGTTCTTCATGCCGATGCTCAGGCGCGCTTGGCTGTGGTCCTTCGCGATGGGGATGTTGATGAAGCAGTCGGCGCGGCGCACCTCCTTCGCCACGGTTGCTGCCATCATCTCGCGCGCATAGGGTAGGTCCAGCGGCTCGTACTGCGACTCGCGGTTGGCGGCGATGATTTCGCCCCCCACCTCGCGCACCGCCTGTTGAATGCCGCTCATCTCGAAGCAGATGTCGGAGGGCTGGTCGCACGTGTGCTCCACGATGAGCACCCGCGACGCACCGGCCTTCTTGCACATGCGCACGACGGCGGCCACTACTTCGGGGTTCGTGTTTGCGGCTTGGTCGGGAAGGCGCTGCCAGCCAATGTTCGGCTTCAGCACC